>NZ_JBWOMN010000086.1:0-78658 GCF_056449545.1 Oceanicella sp.
GCGGCGGCGGTTGGGTCCCCGCGGGGCCGCCCGGCCTCCGCGGCCGGGCGGGGGCCGGCCCCCGCGCCCGCCCATGGCGGGTCGGGCGCGCGGCCCGGTCGCCTCATGCGGCGAATTTCGACGAAAAGGGGGCTTGGGCCCCCTTTTCTCGTGGCCCGCCTGCCATATAATGTGACGGGCGCGGCGCGAACCGCCGGGCTTGTCGCGCGCCAGACCCCTTGCCGGCCATAAGGTTTCCCGATGCAGGCCAACGAATTCCGGACGTTTTCATGATGTCTTCCGCTCCCGCCGGTCAAGTCGAGGCGCGCGCCGGGTCTGGCGCGAGGGTCGTCGCGGCCGGGATCCGCGGCGCGGGCAAGGATGACGGGCGCGACGATCCGAGGAAGCCCGGCGACGAGCGCTTCGGCGACGGCCCGGACGCCGATCTGGCGGTGGCGGTCAAGCCGCGCACGAAGCGCCCCTCGCTCTACAAGGTGCTGCTGCTGAATGACGATTACACCCCCATGGAATTCGTGGTGCTGGTGCTTGAGCGGTTCTTCGCCATCCGCCATGAACACGCGGTGGAGATCATGCTGACCGTGCACCGCAAGGGCGTGGCCGTGGTCGGAGTGTTTTCCTACGAGATCGCCGAAACCAAGGTCACCCAGGTGATGGAATTCGCCCGCCAGCACCAGCATCCGCTGCAATGCACCATGGAAAAAGAGTGAGCGCGTCAAAAAGCGCGATTTGGCGAAAATTTCATGCATCTTCGCCGCCCGCCCTTGACCACCTGCTTACAAAACCGAAGTCTAATGCGAAGACCAGCCGGCCAGAGCCATGGGCCGGGCGACTCCTGCGCCATCTGGCGCGGGACCAGGCGGAAAGGTGAAACGAATGCCCTCGTTCTCGAAAACCCTTGAGGAAGCCATTCATTTCGCGCTCAGCCTCGCGAATGAACGCAAACATGAACTGGCGACGCTGGAACATCTGCTGCTGGCGCTGATCGACGAACCCGACGCGGCGCAGGTGATGAAGGCCTGCGGGGTCGATCTGGACGCCCTGCGCCAGTCGCTGACCCGCTTCGTCGACAGCGAACTTGAAGCGCTGGTCTCCGATGTCGACGGCTCCGAAGCCGCGCCGACCACCGGCTTCCAGCGGGTGATCCAGCGCGCCGCCATCCATGTGCAAAGCTCCGGGCGCACCGAGGTCACCGGGGCCAACGTGCTGGTGGCGATCTTCGCCGAACGCGAAAGCCACGCGGCGTTCTTCCTGCAGGAACAGGACATGACCCGCTACGACGCGGTCAACTACCTGTCCCACGGCGTCGCCAAGAACCCGGCTTTCGGCGAATCGCGCCGGGTGCGCGGGGTCGAGGACGAGGAGACCCATGACGGGCCCGGCGCCGGGCGCGGCGAAGAAAAGGAAGAAACCGCGCTGCAGAAATACTGCGTCGACCTCAACGCCAAGGCGCGCAGGGGCGACGTGGACCCGCTGATCGGGCGCGAATCCGAGGTCGAGCGCTGCATCCAGGTGCTGTGCCGGCGGCGCAAGAACAACCCGCTGCTGGTGGGCGATCCCGGCGTCGGCAAGACCGCCATCGCCGAAGGCCTGGCGCGCAAGATCGTCGATGAGGAAACCCCGAAGGTGCTGGCCAATTCCACCATCTTCTCGCTCGATCTGGGCGCGCTGCTCGCCGGCACCCGCTATCGCGGCGATTTCGAAGAACGGCTTAAGGCGGTGATCAAGGAACTGGAGGCGCATCCCGACGCCATCCTGTTCATCGACGAGATCCACACGGTGATCGGCGCCGGGGCGACCTCGGGCGGGGCCATGGACGCCTCCAACCTGCTGAAGCCGGCGCTGCAATCGGGCAGCCTGCGCTGCATGGGCTCCACCACCTACAAGGAATTCCGCCAGCATTTCGAAAAGGATCGCGCGCTCAGCCGGCGGTTCCAGAAAATCGACGTGAACGAACCCTCGGTGGATGACGCGATCAAGATCCTGCGCGGGCTGAAGCCGTATTTCGAGAAGCACCACGCCATCCGCTACACCAGCGAGGCGATCAAGATCGCGGTGGAACTCGCCGCCCGCTACATCAACGACCGCAAGCTGCCCGACAGCGCCATCGACGTGATCGACGAGGCCGGCGCGGCGCAGCACCTGCTGACCGAGGCCAAGCGGCGCAAGACCATCACCCCGCGGGAAATCGAGGACGTGGTCGCCAAGATCGCCCGCATCCCGCCGAAAACCGTGTCCAAGGACGATGCCGAGACCCTGCGCGACCTCGAGGCCAGCCTCAAGCGCCTGGTGTTCGGCCAGGACAAGGCCATCGAGGCCCTGTCCTCGGCCATCAAGCTCAGCCGCGCCGGGCTGCGCGAACCGGAAAAGCCCATCGGCAACTACCTGTTCGCCGGGCCCACCGGGGTCGGCAAGACCGAGGTCGCCAAACAGCTGGCCATGACCCTCGGGGTCGAGCTGATCCGCTTTGACATGTCCGAATACATGGAAAAGCACTCGGTCTCGCGGCTGATCGGCGCGCCGCCGGGCTATGTGGGCTTCGATCAGGGCGGGCTGCTCACCGACGGCGTCGACCAGCACCCCCATTGCGTGCTGCTGCTCGACGAGATCGAAAAGGCCCACCCGGACGTGTTCAACATCCTGCTGCAGGTGATGGATCACGGCAAGCTGACCGATCACAACGGCAAATCGGTGGATTTCCGCAACGTGGTGCTGATCATGACCTCCAACGCCGGCGCCGCGGAACTGGCCAAGACCGCCATCGGTTTCGGGCGCGACCGGCGCGAGGGCGAGGATTCGATCGCCATCGAACGCACCTTCAGCCCGGAATTCCGCAACCGGCTCGACGCGGTGATCAGCTTCTCGGCGCTGCCCCAGTCGGTGATCCTGCAGGTGGTGGAAAAATTCGTGCTGCAACTCGAGGCGCAGCTGCTGGATCGCGGCGTCTCCATCGAACTGGGCGACGACGCCGCCGAATGGCTGGCCAAGCGCGGCTATGACGATCGCATGGGCGCCCGCCCGCTGGCCCGGGTGATTCAGGAACACATCAAGAAGCCGCTGGCCGAGGAACTGCTGTTCGGTCGATTGACCAAGGGCGGGCTGGTGAAGGTGGGGGTGAAGGACGGCAAGATCGATCTGGAGATCACGCCGCCGGAAAAGAAAAAGCTCACCGACGGCAAACCGCCGCTGCTGACCGCCGAATAGCGGCGCTGCGAAACCCGGGCCTGACCGGGGCTGACCGGGGTTGACCGGGGTTGGCTTGGCCTGATCGGGGCTGGGCTGACCAGGGCCGGTTCGGCCTGACCGGGGCGCGCGCGCGGCTGGGCTCCCGTTTTTTTCGCGTCGGGCCACCCCCCGGTCATGAGCGCCTGAACACCCCGCCGAATCGCAACATCCGGTATGGACGAAGGCGTCGGGTCGGCGTCAGCCGTTCAGCGAAAAGCGCGCGCGCGTCCGGCGCCGATCACCGCCCGGGCGCCAACGGCAAGGCAATCAGCGTTCGGTCAGTTTCAGCTCGATGCGGCGGTTGCGAGCGCGGGCCTCGGGGCTGTCGCCGGGATCGATGGGCTGGAATTCGCCAAAGCCGTTGGCCGCCAGTCGGTTGGGCGGGAACCCCTCGACCTCGGACAGGTAGCGCACCACCGAAAGCGCCCGCGCCTGACTGAGCTCCCAATTGTCGCGATAGCGCCCGCCGGTGATCGGCACGTTGTCGGTGTGCCCGTCGACGCGCAGGATCCAGGGCAGCTCCTCGGGCAGTTCCGCGCGCACCGAATCAAACAGCCGTGCGAATTCGCCCAGACGCTCCTCGCCGTCATGACCCAGCTGCGCCGAGCCGACGCCGAACAGCACTTCGGACTGGAACACGAAGCGGTCGCCGACCACCCTCACGCCCTCCACATCCGCCAATGCCGATTTGATGCGCCCGAAGAAATCCGACCGGTACTGCGCCAGGGTCTTGTTTTCATCCGCGAGCCGGCGCGCCTCCTCGGCCAGACGTTCCTGTTCGCGCCGCTTCAGCGACACTTCGCGCGCCAATGCGGCGTTCAGCCGGGCGCCGAGATTGGAGATCTGCACCTTGGTCTCCACGTCCTTGGCCTCGGATCCGGCGAGCAGGTCCTGCAGATTGGCCAACTGGCGGCGCAATTCGTTGGTCTGGGCGTTCAGCAGCGCCACCCGGCGCGATTCCGCGGCGGAGACGGATTTTTCGTCGTTCAGCGCCTGCTGCGCCGCGGCCAGCAGCGCCTCGCGATCGCTCAGCCTGGCGGCCTTGTCCTTCAGATCCTCGCTGACAGTGGCGAGATCATCCTCGGCGGCGCGCCGCGCGGCCTCGGCCGCGGCCATCAGCGTCAGGGTTTCTTCCGCCTTGCGGCGCTGCTCCTCCAGCGCCAGGGACATCGCCGTCAATTCGTCATCGGCGTTCTCCAGCCGCTTGCGCAGGGCGGCGGCGGCGGCGGCCTCCAGCGCGCGCTGCATCTCCTCGGCGTCGAGCCTTTCCTGCAGCGCGGCGAGGATGCGCTCCTTTTCCTCGGTCGTGACCCGCAGGCGCAGGATTTCCTCCTGCTGCCCGGCGCGCGCGGCCTCGGCGGCGGCCAGCGCATCGGCCTTCGCGGCCGCCTCCGCCGCCAGCTTCTCGCGTTCGGCGGCGATCGCGTCGCGGTCCTTCACGGCGGCCGCGGCGGCGGCCTGCGCGGCCTGCGCCTCGCCCAGCAGGCGGGCGATCTTCGCCGCGTCGCCCTGGGCCGATTCCTTCAGCGCCGCCAGCGCCGCGTCGCGCTCCTGCGCCACCGCCTCAAGCTGTTCGATGGTCACGGCCTGGTCGTCGGCCTTGCTGCGCAGGGCCGCAAGCTGCTCGTCGCGATCACGCGCCGCCTGCGCCGCCGCCTCGGCCTCGCCGAGCAGTTTCGCGATCCGGTCATCGCCCCTGGCGGCCTTTTCCTGGGCGGCGCGGGCCTCGTCCAGCAGCCGGGAGATTTCCGCCGCGTCGCCCTTGGCCGCCGCCTTCAGCGCCGCCAGCGCCGCGTCGCGTTCCCGCGCCACGGCCAGCAGATCGTCGATGGTGGCGGATTGGTCGCGGGTCTGGCTGCGCAGCGCCGCCAACTGCTGATCGCGCGCCGCCACGGCCGCCTGCGCGGCGCGGGCCTCGTCCAGCAGCCGGGCGATCTCGGCGTCGTCGCCCTTGGCCGCCGCCTTCAGCGCCGCCAGCGCCGCGTCGCGTTCGCGCGCCAGATTGCGCAGGTCGTCGATGGTGACGGATTGCGCCTGGATCTGGCTGCGCAGGTCGACGAATTGCGCGTCGCGCGCGGCGGCGGCGGCGCGCATCTGGCTCAGCGCCGCATCGCGTTCGCGCGCCGCGCCCAGCAATTCGGCGATCGAGGCGTCCTTCCTGTCGCCGTCGCTGCGCAGATCGGCCACCAGCGCCTCCAGCGCCTGGCGCTTGGCGCCAAGCAGGCGGGCCTGTTCGGCCTGGGCGTCGATTTCATCGCGCAGGCTGGCGAGCGTCAGCTGCAGGGCTTCCTTTTCGGTGATCTCGCGTTCGTTGGCGGCCTGCAAATCGGCGATCGAGGCGCGGGCGGCGTTCAGATCCGCCTCCGAGGCGTCGGCGCGCGCGGTCTCGGCCTCCGCCGCCTGGCGCTGGGTTTCCAGATCGGCGCTCAGACGGGTGATGCGGCGGCGCGCCGCGCCCATGTCGGCGAGCAGCCCGGCCACCTGCTGCTCGAAGCTCGCATTGCGCGCCGCCGCCGCGTCGCGCTCGTCGGTGAGGCTGGCGATCAGCGCCGACATGCGCGATTCCTCGGCGCGGCTGTCGTCGAGATTGGCGCGCAGCTTGCCCACCTGATCGGTGAGCGCCTCGGTGCGGCGTTCCTCCAGCGACAGCACCGAGGCGAGGTTGGCGAGGTCGCGGGTGAGGCTGTCCAGTTCCTCGTCCTGTCCGGTGATGGTGTCGCGCAGCACGAACTGGATGATCATGAAGATCGACAGCACGAAGATCAGCACCAGCAGCAGCGCGGTCATCGCATCGACGAAACCGGGCCAGATATTCGCCTCGAAACGGGCGCCGCTGCGGCGGTGAAGCGCCATGTCAGCGCCCGTCCGGCTCGCCGGTGATGGCGCGCGTCAGCCGGGCGAGGTCCATGCGGATCTCCGCCGTCGAATCCTGCCGCCCGGCCGAGATTTCCTCAAGAATGCGCAGCAATTGCATGTCGATGTTGCGCAGGCGCAGGCGTGATTCCGCATCCGCCTCGACGCCGCCGCCCTCCGCGTCCTCGCCGCCGCGTTCAAGCAGCGTGGCGATGCGCTCCTGCGCCGCGGCGATGCGGTCAAGCCGCGCGGCGTTCTCGGACTCCTCGGTGGAATGGCGCGCCACCGCGGCCAGCGCGTCGTGATCCTCGCCCAGCCGCTGCGCCAGCTGGCGCACGCTGTCGGCGAGGGTGATCAGCCGCGCGTCGGTTTCCTCGCTGCGCTCTTCGGATTTGCGGAACAGGTCGGCCAGCGTCGTGACCTGTTCGGCGTTGCGCTCCAGCACCTCCAGCGCGAAGCCGCCGCCGCCGCCGCCGTCACCCTCCGAGGCGAAGCTGATGCGGGTGATCGAGCTCAGCCATTCCTCCAGTTCGCGATAGAAGCGGTTCTGCCCGTGCCCCGCGAACAGGTCCAGCAGCCCCACCACCAGCGACCCGGCCAGCCCCAGCAGCGACGACGCGAAGGCCGTGCCCATGCCGCCGAGCTGGTCGGTGAGCCCGCTCATCAGATTGTTGAACACCTCCATCGAGCCCTCGCCCTCCTTGGGCGCGAGCGAGGACATGATTTCGACGATCCCGGGCACCACGTTGGACAGCCCCCAGAAGGTGCCCAGCAGACCGATCAGGATCAGCAGATTGGTGATGTAGCGGGTGATGTCGCGCATCTCGTCCAGCCGCGTCGCCACGGTGTCGAGGATGGATCGCGTGGAGGTGGCGGTCAGCGAGGCCCGCGCCCGCTTGTCGCGCAGCAGCGAGGACAGCGACACCAGCAGGCGCGGCGGTTCGACGAATTCATGTCCCGGGCGGTCGATGGCGAAGCCCTCGAGCCAGCTCACCGCCGAAATCAGGATGGACACCTGCCAGAAACAGGCCAGCACCCCGATCACGAACACCCCGCCGATGAACCCGTTCAGATACGGGTTGGCGTTGAACACCGTCTGGATCGGACCATAGAGCAGGAACACGCCGGCGCCGACGAGAACCAGCACCAGTATCATCATGACGATCTGGCGGAACGGCTGTGAAAACTCGATCTGCCGGGCCTGCTCTATTTTCATTGCGGGTCCATCCTGCGCCTGAATTTACGGCTGTAGTTGAAGCGTTAGCAGAACCCGGCGCCGGCGCAAAGCGCCGGATTCGCGCAATGCGATCATTCCGGGGGCTCGTTGCCCCCGGGACTCGCCGCGCGCGGCGCGGGCGCGGCGTTCAGCGACCCGGCCCGGACCGCCCGCCGCCATGGCCCGTTGTCCCGCGCCCGTTCATCGCCGCGCTGTCAGGCCCCCGGCCCCGCAGCACCCCCGCCTCACCCCCGCAGCAACCCGGCGAACTGCGAAAACCCCTCGGCATTGCCCGCCAGCACCGACCCGGTCGCCAGCGGATCGGCGGTCTCGTCATCCACGTCCTGCACGAACCCCCCCGCCTCGCGCACCAGCACGATGCCCGCGGCGATGTCCCAGGCGTTGAGATCGCGTTCCCAGAACCCCTCGTAGCGCCCCGCCGCCACATAGGCGAGGTCGAGCGCCGCGGCCCCGAAGCGCCGCACCCCGGCGCAGCGCGGCATCAGACGCCCAAGCTCCTGCATGGTGCCGGGCAGATCGGCGGCGTTCTTGGCGAAGGGAATGCCGGTGGCGAACAGCATCTCGTCCATGTCGCGGCGCGCCGACACCCGGATGCGGCGATCGTTGAGCCAGGCGCCCGCGCCCTTCTCGGCCACGAAGATCTCGTCCTTCACAGGGTCGAGCACCACCCCGGCGATGATCTCGCCCTTGTGCTGCAGCGCAATGGAAATGCACCATTGCGGCAGCCCGTGCAGGAAATTGGTGGTGCCGTCGAGCGGGTCGACGATCCAGCGCCGCGTCGGGTCCTTGCCCTCGACCGCCTTGCTTTCCTCGGCCATCCAACCGTAATTCGGGCGCGCGGTCATCAGGTCCTCGCGGATCGTGGCCTCGGCCATCAGGTCGGCGCGGGACACGAAATCCCCCGGCCCCTTGCGACTGACCTGCAGGTTCTCGACCTCGCCGAAATCGCGCAGCAGCTTTCGCGAGGCCTTGCGCGCGGCCTTGATCATCACGTTCAGATTCGCCGATCCGACCGACATGGCATTTCCTTCCATTCGCCCGGGCCGGAGTCCGACCCGCGCCATCCGCGCCTGTTCTGCAGGGGAGTCAGCGCGCGGGCTGTTTCAGTTCCACTTCCACGAAGACCAGTTCGCCGGGCCCCGCATTGATCACGTCATGGGCGACGCCCGCTTGGCGAAAATAGCTCTGCCCGGCATGCATCACGACCCGCGTCACCGCGCCGGCCGCATCGGTCACGTCCACCGGCGCGCCGCCTTCGGGCGTGATCACCGGCGTGATCACGTAGTCGAAGTCATGCACGTGCCAGCCGGTGGCGGCCCCGGGCGCAAACCGCCATTCGGTGACCCGCACGCGGGCGTTGTCCACATGCATGGCGGCGACGGCCTTCGCGGCGCCCATGGCTCAGGCCCGCTCCAGATATTCAGCGGTCTCGGTCATCACCACCACCTTTTCGCCGGTCCCCACGAAGGGCGGCACCATGATGCGCACGCCGTTGTCGAGGATCGCCGGCTTGAAGGAATTGGCCGCGGTCTGGCCCTTGACCACCGGCTCGGTCTCCTCGACGGTGCAGGTGACTTTTTCCGGCAGGCGCACGCTCAGCGCCTCCGAATCGTAATACTCGATCACCGCGGTCATGCCGTCCTGCAGGAACGGGCGCCGCTCGCCCAGCAGATCGGCGGGCAGCTCCACCTGATCGAAGGTCTCGGAATCCATGAAGGTCAGCATGCCGTCGCTCTCGAACAGGAACTGCTGGTCCTTCTGCTCAAGCCGCACCCGCTCCACCTTGTCCGCCGAACGGAAGCGTTCGTTGAGCTTGGAGCCGTTGCGCAGGTTCTTCAGCTCCACCTGCGCGAAGGCGCCGCCCTTGCCCGGCTTCACATGACTGGTCTTCACCGCGACCCAGAGCCCGTTATTGTGCTCGATGATGTTGCCGGGGCGAATTTCGTTGCCGTTGATCTTCATGCGCTGACATTCCAGTAGCTTGAGGCGTCGGGGGCCGGCGGCGGCGCAGGCGGCCGCATCCAATGGCGCCTGCGCCCGTCGATCGCCGGAGCAAAGTCATCGCGCGGTATAGACCCCGCCCGCGTCAGGGGCAAGCGCCCGGGATCGGGCGGGGCCTCGGGGTCGGCGCCGGGCGGGAAATCGGCCGGGAAATCGGGTTGGGTTTCGCGTGGGGTTTCGGGCGCCGCCGCCCACCCCGCGCCGGCCGCGGCGCGCCTCATGTCAACGCTTTGGTAATCTTGTTTAACACATTGTAAATATTGACTATAATTCAATTCAGAGTTGACCGAACCGCGCCAGTCTGCAATTCTGAGCATGGGTAAAGCGAACAGGGTGCGGGGCCGCGTAACGAGGTTCCCATGCGTTTGTCTGTGACTGCGATCGCCATGTTCTCCGCCTTTGCCGCAGTGTGGGCGCAGGCCTCCGGGCCGTCCACGAAATCCAGCGGCGTCTCCTATCAGCCCGACGGTCTGGCCGAGCGCATGCGCGCCGGGCTGCTGGCGCGGCTCGACGCCGATTCAGCGATCGGCGCAGGGGCGCGCGACCTGCACGACCTGGTGCTGGGCGCGCCGGTCGACGCCGGGCTGTGGAGCTTTCGCGCCCGCGCCCCGCGCACCGGCGACGGCTACGCGTCGCAATCCGCCACCGGGGTCATCCTGTCCGATCCGGTCTATGGCCGCGCGGCGGCGCTGTGCGACATCGACCTGCAGCGCGCCGCCTGCTGGCGCGTGACCATGCTGGAGATCGACGGGCGACCGGTCTCCGGCGCGACCGGGACCGCTGACCGATGAGCGACATGACCGCGGGCTTCGCCGCCGCCTATGCAAGCGACTATGACGGCGATCGCGACGGCGGCGGCGCGGCGGGCGCGCGCATCGCGTTTCCGGGGCGGGCCGCCGACATCCCCCTGCAGCGCCTGATCGCGCGCATCCCGTCGATGGACGACGCCCGCCTGCGCGGGCTCGCCGCGCGGTTTGAACGGCGCCGCGGCGGCCCATGGATCGGGGCCTTCGTGAACGCCCACGCGCTCAATCTCTGCGCCGCCGATCCGCGCGCGCTCGGCGCTTTCGACGGCGCCGATCTGCTGCTGCGCGACGGGGTCGGCATGGCGCTGATGATGCGCATGCTGGGCCAGGATCCCGGGCTGAACGCCAACGGCACCGACCTCATCCCCTATCTGGCGACGCGGCCCGGCCTGCGGGTGGCGCTCTACGGCGCCCGCCCCGGCGTCGCCGAGGCCGCCGCCGAGACCCTGCGCCAGCGCGGCGCCAACGTGGTCGCGGCCCGCCACGGCTACCACCCCGCCGCGCGCTACGCCGAATGGCTGGCGGCGGACGCGCCGGATCTGCTGATCCTCGGCATGGGCGCCCCGCGACAGGAACAGCTGGCGCAGAGCCTGCGCGACGCGTCGACGCGGCCCGTGGGCATCCTCTGCGGCGGGGCGATCCTTGATTTTCTCGCCGGGCGGGTGCGCCGGGCGCCGGCGTGGATGCGGCGCAGCGGGCTGGAATGGGCGCATCGCCTGGCGCTGGAGCCGCGCCGCCTGGCGCGCCGCTACCTGATCGGCAACCCGGTGTTCATGCTGCGCGCGGCGCGGCTGGCGATCGCGGCGCGCCGCGAGACCCGCCGCAACGGCGACATCCGCAGCGCCGCGCGCGAAACCGCCGAGGGCTGAGCCCGCGCCGCGGCGCCGGGCTCGGCCCCAGGCGCCGCGGCGATCGCCGGGCATCGATCATGCAAGCCGGATCAGACCGGCGCGACCCCGCCCCGCAGGCCGGGCGCGCGCCGCATGGCGACCCAGCCCGGGATGGCCAGCGCCATCCCGGCCATGATTCCGTGGTAATTCATCTGTGTCAGCTGATTGGATTCAAACAGCGACCAGACCAGATGCGCCGCCGCCAGCGCCGCGCAGCCCGCCAGCGCCGGATCGCCGCCGGGGCGCAGCGCCGCCCAGCCGGCCTTCACGATTCCCGCCCAGTGCAGCGCCCAGAGCCCCGCGCCGACGACGCCGCCGGTCAGCAGCGCGGTCAGCCAGCCGTTATGGGCGCCCCGCGCGTTCCAACCCAGCGCCTCGCGCACCTGCGCCGCCTCGGGGCGCGACCAGAATCCGAAAAACCCGTGCCCGGCGATCGGGCGCGCCTCCACATGCGGCCAGAGCAGCGCCCATAGCTCCGTGCGCCCGTTCAGCGTCGCGTCCTCGCCCAGCGCGTCCAGCGTCGCGGGCAGCGTCGCGCCCAGCGCCGCCAGCCCGGCCAGCGCCGCGAACCCCGCCGCCGCCGCGCCGTAGCGGGCGCCGCGCAGCCCCGTGAACATGCCGGCGAACCCGGCGCCGAGCGCCACCTGGAACAAGGCCACCGAAGATCGCGCCGCAATCAGCCCCAAAAGCAGCGCCCCGGTCCCGAGCAACAGCCGCCGCCGTCCCGTCGGCGGCGCCGTCAGGGTCTCGAACAGCATGGCGACGAAGCTGTAGGAGAGCAGCGTCGCCAGGTGGTTCTTTTCGATGTAGACGCCGCGAAACGCCCCGGCATTGACGTATTGCCCGAAGGCGAATCGCGGCGCGACCAGCGCCATGACCAGCGACATCGCCAGCGCGACCAACCCGGCGCGCCCGACGATCCGCAGCACGCCCAGCGGCCCCAGCCTTTGCGCCA
The DNA here is from genome assembly GCF_056449545.1 of Oceanicella sp. NCBI lineage: Bacteria > Pseudomonadati > Pseudomonadota > Alphaproteobacteria > Rhodobacterales > Paracoccaceae > Oceanicella > Oceanicella sp. The sequence goes on from NZ_JBWOMN010000086.1 coordinate 11,965, forward strand.
GCGCGCCGCCGAACACCAGAATCAACGCGAATTGGGCCAGCCCCAGCGCGGCGTCGAGCGGCGACGGGCTCCACAGGCAGGAGGCGGCGAACCAGATCGCCGCCAGCGGCAGCGCCGCATGGGGCGCCAGCGCCGCGCGCGCCGCGCCGCGCCATCGCCAAAGCAGCAGCGTCATCGCCGCGTAGATCCCGGCCCAGACCAGTTTGCGCGCGGCGTTGACCTGCGAGAAATCCGTGTTCCATTCCGACCAGCCGCGCAGCAGCGTCGGATACAGCGGCCCGGTGGCCATCAGCAGCAGCAGCGCCAGCGCCCAGACCGGCGGCCCCGAATCGGTCGCAACGCCCCACCCGCCGCCAATCCGGCGCCGGGCGGGAAAATCAGCCCCCGGTCGCAAGGCGCCGGCCTTCCGTCGACCCGCCCGGCGCGGACCCGGCCGTTTCGGGCGCCTCCGTCACGGGCCCGGCGATCGCGGGCCTGACCTCCGGCGCGGGCGGCCCCGCCCGCCGGCTCAGCAGCACGGCGCGATCGGCGGCCAGCGCCTCGTCGCGGGCCTGCGTCCCGGCCAGTTGGCGGGCGACGCGCGCCGGGGCGCCCACCAGCACGCTGCCCGGCGCCGCGGGCTCGAGCAGCATCGAATGCGGCGCCAGCACCGAGCCCCGCCCCATGCGCGCCCAGACGAAGGCGAAGGGGCCGATGAAACAATCATCCTCGACGATTCCGGTGCTCAAGGCTTCCTGCGGGCGCTCGGGCGCGGCGCGGTAGCCGACGCAGGCGCCGTGCGCCATGGTGACGTTGGCGCCGATGCGCGCGCAGGGCAGGATGACGATGCCGAAACCGTGCAGGATGCGGCAGCCGGGGCCGATCTCGGCCTGCCAGGCGATCTCGGCGCCGATGGACAGGCAGGTCCAGCGGTGATAGATCACCGCGAAGGGCAGCAGCAGTTTCGTCAACCGCCGTCGCGACAGGCGCACCGCGCGATACAGCCGGTAGGAACACAGCACCCGGAATGTCTTGTGCGCCAGCGCGTCTCGCAGCATCCGCCCCGCGCCGGCGCGGCGCTGGGCCATGCGGAAATGGTCGGCGCGCAGCGCGGCGCGCAAGCCGGACAGGCCCTTGGGGCCCCGCGGCGCGCTGTCGGGCGCAAGATCGCGGCGCGACGTTGGCGCGGCCAGGCGCATCAGCCCGAGCCGCAGCCCGGTGGCGCACAGCGTCGCCCCCGCCGCCCCCGCCGCGCCGAAAGCCGGGATCAGCGCCAGACCGGCGAGCATCGCGGCGGCGGCGCTCAGGCTCTGGGCGCGGATCTCGGCTTTCGCGGCGCCGGCGCCGATCAGCGCCAGCCCCAGCGGCGCCTCGATCGCCATGACCACGGCCGCCGTCAGCAGCAGCGCCAGCGGCGCCAGCCCCTGCGCCAGTTCAGGCGCGAACAGCCGCGCGCCCCCCGCCCAGCCGATCAGCAGCAGCGCCGAGACCGCCAGCGACGCGCCCCCCGCCGCGCGCTGCGCCCAGGCGATGATGGCGCGCGCCTCGCGCCGGTCGTCGCGCCCGAGCGCCACGTTCAACCCCGGTCCGACGACGCCGTTGACGCCCACCGAACAGATCCGCACCGCCTGCGCGGCGGTCAGCGCCAGCCCGTAGATCCCCAGCGCCTCGCCCGAGGCCCAGAGCGGCAGCAGCAGAAACGGTCCCTGCAACACCCAGCCGCGCGCGATCAGCGACAGGGTCAGGGGCGCCGCCTCGCCCAGCCAGACCAGCGGCGCGGGAAATCGCGGCCGCGCCATGGCGCGAAACAGCGCGATCGCCTGCCAGAGCGCCACGCCGGTCCCGCTTGCCACGAACAGCCAGGCGGCGCCGCGCGCAGTGATCCCGAGGCCAAGGCCAGGCTGCGCCGCCAGCGCCGCGGCGGCCAGCGTCGCGGCGGCGCCGGTTGGCAGATAGGCCAGCATGGGGCGTTCCAGCGCCCGCGCCGCCTGCGCCCCGAGAAACAGCGCCCCGTAGGCGGGCAGCCCGGCCAGCATCAACGCCGCCTCGCCGCCGCCCGGCCACAACGCCGCGCCCAGCGCCAGCGCGCCGCCGATCAGCACGGCGGCGGCGTAGCCCATGGCCAGATGCCCGGCGGCGGCGGCTTCGCGCCCCTCGGCGCGCAGCTGCGGCGCCCGGCGCATCACCGAGATCGAAAACCCCAGCGAGACCGTTGGCGCCAGCAGCAGCAGCAGGCTGCGGCCATGGGCGAACAGCCCGAACTGGTCCAGCGGCAGCAACGCCGCGAACGCCGCCATGGCGGCCAGCGCCGCGCCGCGCCCGAAGCCGGCGAGCAGCACGCTTTCCAGCGCCCGGCGGGCGCGCGACAGCCCCCCCGGCGCCGGCGGATCGAGGCTGGCGGCCGTCACGGCGCCGCCAGACGGCGGATGCGGCCGCGCATGTCGCGCGAACGCAGGGATTCGCCCAGGTAATAGCCGCCGGCGCGCAGGGTGCAGCGCAGCAGATCCAGGCCGCCGAGTCGTTCGGGCGCCGGAGGCGCGTAGCCCAGCCGCGCCGGCGCGTCGCCAAGCCCCATGCGCGCGGCCCAGAGTTCGGCGCGGCTCAGCCCCGGCGCGGGGTCGGAGCCGTTGGCCGGCAAGCTTGCGGGATCCAGCGGGGCGATCGGCGCGCCGAGGAACCCGGCGAGCCGGGCCAGGGTCTCGGCCGGGGCGCCCAGCAGGTCCTCGAAGCGCAGCAGATGGGTCTGGCCCGGACGGATCGCCGCCAGCCGCGCGTGGCTGTTCAACGCCGCCGCCCAGGCCCGGCCCTGCAGCGCCGGATGGTACCGGGCGCGTTCGCGGCCCCAATAGCCGGGCAGCGCCTTGTAGGAACGCAGCATGGCGTAGGGATCGCGCATCACGAAAACGAAGCGGGCCCGGGGAAAGGCGGCGAGGATCTCGGGGATGCGCAGATGATCCTGCGGGGTGTTCCAGCCCCAGAGCGCGCGGCCCTCGCCGGCGATGCGCAGCATGTCGCCCCACAGCACGCCCCAGTCATCGCCATCGGCGCCCGCGGCGCGCGCCAGCGCGGCGGTGGGGGCGATGGCGGACCGGTGGATCGGCGCCGGGCCGGCGGGGACGCAGCGGGCGCGCAGCCGGTCCATGCAGGCGGCGCGGAACCGCGCCAGCGCGCGGGGCGACGCCGCGCGGTCGCCGCCGGCGACGCCCAGCGAGTCCGCCAGCTGCAGCACATAGGCGTCGTTGACCACGAACCCGTCGCCGCCGCGATTGAGCATCAGGGTCAGCAGGGTCGAGCCGCTGCGCGCCTGCCCCACCAGCACCACCGGAGCGGCCGGGTCGCGGCCCGCCCGCGGCGCGGGCGCGCGGCGCGGCTCAATCGGAGAAATATTCGCTGAAACGCCCATACCGGCCGCCTCCTCCGCCATAGTTGATCCGTGGGTCGGCGCGGCCCGAAACGCCGATCAGCGCCAGCCCGGCGACGCGCCCGCCGGTCTCGCCCAGCGCGCGCAGCGCCTGGCGCGCCTCCTCGCGGGTGGTTTCGCCCCAGCGCAGCGCCAGCACCGCCGCGTCGGCGCGCGCCGCGATCAGCCGCGCGTCGGCCACCGCCAACGCGGGGGGGGAATCGAGGATCACCGCGTCAAAGCGCGATGAAAGCCGCGCGATCAGCGCGGTGAATTCCGGCCCGGCCAGCAGGTCCGAACGCGAGGCCGGCGCCGGTTGCGCGGGCAGCACCGTGACGCCGGTGGCGGCGTCGTGGAACAGCGCCGTCTCGAAAGGGGTCTCGCCGGCGAGCACCGCGATCAGGTCTTCCTCCCCCGACAGCCCGTAGCGCCTGGCCTGCGCCGGGTTGCGGATGTCGCAATCCACCAGCGCCACGCGCCGCCCCATGCGCGCGCAGCTTTCCGCCAGCAGCGCCGCAAGCGTGGATTTGCCCTCGCCCGGGCCCGGAGAAATCACCGCGATCACCCGCGCCGCGCCCTGTTCGCCCGCCAGCCCCGACAGCAGCGCCGAACGCAGATCTCGCACCGCCTCGCCCAGGCGCGACCCGGGGCGGCGGCGCACGTCGCGCACCGGGTCGGGGCGCCAGCCGCGCGCCAGCGGCAGGGCGGCGAGCACCCGCAGCCCGGTATCCGCCTCCGCCGCCTCGGGCGCATGCCAGACGCCGCCCAGCGATTCGCGCAGGAACGCCGCGGCGGCGCCCAGCGCCAGCCCGCCCATCAGCGCAAAACCCAGAATCAGCCGCACATTGGGAAAGGCCGGGTTGAGCGGCGGCGCGGCGGCGGCGATCAGCCGCGCATCGGGGCGCTGCAGCCCGGCCTGGGCGTCGGTTTCCTTCAGCCGGGCGAGAAACGCGTCATGCAGCTGGCGGATGGCCTCGGCCTCGCGTTCCAGCTGGCGCAGTTCGATATCCGATTCCGACTGCGCCGCCGCCAACCTGCGCAGATCCGCCAGCGAGGCCTGAAGCGCCGCGCGCCGGGCGTGGTCGTCGGGGCCGAGCGCCTCCAGCGCCGCGGCGAGATCGGCCATGCGCAGGCGGGTTGTTTCCGGCCCGCCGGCCAGATCGGCGGCGCTGCGGGCGCGCTGGGCCTCGGCGGCGGTTTCGGCGGCGGCAAGGCGGGCGGAGATTTCGTCGAGCCGGCGCGTCAGCCAGTCCGAGGCGCGGCGCGTGGCGTCGAATTTCGCCTCCAGCTGATCGACGATGTATTGATCCGCGATGGCGTTGGCGATCAGCGCCGCCTTGTCGGGATCGGCGCTTTCCATGCGGATGGCGATCACCCGGCTCAGATCCTGCTGGGTGACGGTGAGGCGTTTTCGCAGGGCCGATATGGCTTCCAGCCGGGCGCGGCGCGCATCGCGCGCCGGGTCGCGGAACGCCGGCGGCGGGGCCCAGCCCAGCGTATCGGCCAGCCAGTCCTGCGCGGTCTGCTTCAGCGCCGCGAGCCGCCCCGGCGGGCCCTCGCGCGCCGCGACGCCGAATTCCGGGTCCTCGGTGAGACGCAGCTTGGCCACCACCCGGGCGATCAGCTGCTGGGACTGGATCAGGCGCAGCTCCGATTGCACCGCCTGGGCGTCGAGCGCGAGTCCGGGCATGACCTCGACCACCTCGACCACCCGCGGCGCGCGGGACTCGAGCAGCACCTCGGCGGTGGCGGCGTAGCGGGGTTCGAACCGGGTCAGCGTCAGCCCGGCGGCGGCCAGCGTCAGGGCCGCGACCGCCAGCGCCGTGCCCTTGCGCCGCCACAGCACGGCGGCGAGTTCGGCCAGCGCGATCGCGGGCGGCAGCGCCGGGGGCGGCGTGCGGGGCACGGGTTCGGCCGCGTCAAGGGCGTGGCGCTGAGGCAGGGCGGTCATGGTCCCTCCGGGACTGGTTGCCAACCTCAAATGGTTAACGCGCCCTTGGTTAAGAAAGCGTTATCGCCCCGGCGGCCCCGGCGCCGCATGCCGGGTCCCGCCAGCCCTCAGAACAGGAAAACGTCGCTCTGGACCTGGTCCAGCGACACTCCGGCGAGCAGCACCGCGCCCTGGGTCTCCACCGCCAGTTCCACGCCCTCGACGGTGGCGCGCAAGTCGAGATCGGCGAGCCCCGACACCGCCGGGTTGCCGGAAAAATCCAGCTTGTCTGCGGCGGCGTCGAAATCCTCGATGCGCACCGCGCCGAACGGGTCGGCGAAAGCGAAGACGTCATCGGCGGCGCTGGCCTGCAGCACGGATTCGGACAGCGCCGGAACCCCGAGCGCCGGGGCCGCGGCCTGCCCCGCCGCCAGGGCCGGATCGGCCCCCCCCAGCGCCGCGATCATGTCGGCGTCCAGCGCCTCGTCATACATCGTGAAGCCGTCCACCGCCCCGCCGAAGGCCTTGCCCTGCTGGCTGCCCAGATACAGCACCGCGTTGCCGCGCCCGGTCTGCACGCCGCCCAGCAACCCGCCGACCTGGCCGATCTCGGCCCCGTCCAGATACAGCACCGCCTCGCCGGTCGCGCCGGAAAAGGTCAGCGCCAGACGATGCCAGTCCAGATCATCGAGCCCGAGCCCGCCGACGCGGATCCGCTCGGCGCCCTCGGTGGTGTGGATGGTGGCGGCGAGGCCTTCGGCGGTGAGGCCGATGGCGAAGCTCCTGGTGTAGTAGATCAGCCAGCCGCCATCGGCCTCGTGGCCGGCGCTTTTCTGGAAATCCAGCATCAGCGTGTAGGCGTCGTTGCCGCGATAGTCGGCGTTGCGCCCCAGCGACACCGCGCCGCCGTTGAGCCGCACCGCGGTGTCGGAGATGTCGGCGGCGAGGCTGGGCACGCCCTCGGCCCCGTCGGCGGTCAGCGGCGGCAGGTCGGACATGTCGGCGAGCACCAGCGCGTCGGGCGCCGGAACCGGCGCGGGCGGATCGACCGGTTCGGGCGCCGGCGGGGTCTCGCCGTAGCGGCCTTCGGTGGCGGCGATCGCCGCGCCGGTCATGGCGCCCTTCAGATAGGCGACGTCGCGGATCAGCCCGCCGAAGCTGGCCTTGAAGGGGTTGCCGAGCGTGAAGGCGGCGGACCCGCTGCCGGTCTGCACGCCGCCGTCGAGCCCTGCGGCGGCGCCGATCTCCTCGCCGTCCAGATACAGCCGCGCCACGCCCTCGTCGCCCGAGAAGGTCAGCGCCACCTGGTGCCAGTCGCTGTCGTCGAGCCCCGCATTCAGGGCCTTGATGGTCCTGGCGCCGGCGCTGGTGACGATGGTGGCGACCAGCCCCTCGGGTTTCACCGTGACCGTGAAGCTGCCGGAATAGTAGATCAGCCCGCCGCCGTCCTGCTCGGCGCCCGGGTCCTTGCGGAATTCGGCCAGCAGGGTGAAGGCGGCGTTGCGGCGCAGCTCGGGGCCGTTGCCGAAGGCGACCTTGCCGCCATTGAGCCGCAGCGCCATGTCATCGCCGCCGCCGTAGCTTTCCAGCGCCGCGCCGCCCTGCAGCTTGACGCTGCGCGCCGCGTCGGACTGATCCGCGGCGCCGTCGTTGAAATCGGCGTGCAGCATCAGCGGGCTGCCGGCCTCGACGCTGCGCGTCAGGGTCACGCTGCGCCCGTCGGACAGGGTCACCGTCGCCACGGCGCGGTAGCTGCCGGCGGTGGCGTAGTCATGGCTGACATTCTGGCTGGCGCCGGCCTGCGTCCCGGCCCCGTCGCCGAAATCCCAGATCACGACGGCCCCGGTCAGGTCCAGCGCCGCGCCGTCGGCGTAGAGCCCGCCGATCGACAGGTTCTGCACGCCGCTGTCGACGCCTTCGCCGGTCTCGGCCATGAGATAGCCCTGCAGCGCCGTGGCGTCCGGGTTGAAGCGGGTCGCCTCGGCGCCGACGCCGAGCTGCTCGATCACCCCGCCGGGGATCCCGCGCAGCCCCGCCGCGCCGCTGTTGCCGCCGCCCAGCGCGTCCACGAACAGGTCGCCGTAGTAGTTGTCGAGCTGGGGCGACTGGCGCTGCACCTCCAGATTGCCGCTCACGGTCCAGGGCGCGGCGCCGTCTTCGGCCGCGCCGGCGATGCCGGCGGTGATGTTGTCGATGATCTCCACGTCCTGCGAGCCGCTGGAGACGCGGATCACCGGCGCGGATTTGGGCGAGCCGTCGGAGCTGTCGGCGTTGTGCAGCAGGGTGTTGTTGGCGATCCGCAGGCCGAGGGTCTCGCCGACCCTGATGCCGTGCGACTGGCCGTTGTGGATGACGTTGTTCTCGATCGTCACGTTGCGATAGAACATGGGCTCGCCGGCGTTGCGGCTGTCCACCTCCTCGTTGCGCATGAAGATCGACTGGGTGAACACCCCCTGGCCGCTGTCGAGATAGTTGCCGCGGATGACGATGTCCGTCGAAGGCGCGTCGGTGCCCGAGGTCCAGAACTGGATCATGTCGCGATGATCCTTGCTGCCCGGGGCGGCGCTGAAATCGTGAAAGCTGTTGTTCTCGATCAGCACGTCGCTCACCTGAGCGAAATCGAACCCGTCCGAACGGATCCGGTGCGCCTCGTTGCCTTTCAGGGTCAGGCCTTCGGAATCGTTGAAGATCGCGGCGCGCAGCCAATCGGTGAATTCGCTGTTCTCCACCGCGACGTTGCGCGAGTTGCGCACCTGCAGCCCGTAGCCGGTGCCGTAGCCGTCGCCCTGCCCGCCCGTGCCCTCGGCGAGGTCGCCGTCAAAGCGGCTGTCGCGGATGGCGATGTTGGCGGAATTGCGGATCACGAACGGCGTCTCGCGGCCCGGGGCGCCGGGGTCGGCGTCGTAGTCGAAGACCACGTTCTCGATGGTCAGGTTCTCGACCCCGCGCAGCTCCATGGCCGAGAACGAGGCCCGGTCCTGCGGATCGGCGGAGCGGATGGTGACCTCGGCGGGGAACCGGGCGAAGGCATGGGCCCGGTCATACAGCGTGAAACCGCCGTAATCGCCGCCGTCCAGCTCGATGACCTCGCCGCCCCTGGCCTCGGACAGCGCCTGCATCAGCGCCTCTTTCGTGGAAACGCTGATGATGTTCGCGTCGGACTGCTCGTTCATGTTTCACCCATTGCCGCCGGGATTTTCCGTGCGCTTTCTGGGATTGATAAAAGCAAGAGTGGGTTTTTGATCTGTGAATAGGGGTAGTTAAGAGAATTTTCTTGAATGTAACTTGAAAGACTAATTTGCAGGTAAGTTTTAGTTTCTATTCATTCACCAATTTTATTGACCGTTAACGCGCGACCCCGCCGAGGCGGGGGTCAGGACGTGAACCGGGGCTGAATTCGGGTCTGCGGGCCGCCGCACGGCGCGCGGCGCCGATCCGGGCGCGCGGCGAAGGTGAACGCAACCTGCGGATTCAGCCGAATTCAACCGCCAGCGCGCCCAGCGCGATCACCGCCATCAGCGCGGCGCGCACCGGGCCGACATTCTCCTTAAGGAACAGCCAGCCGATCAGCGCCGCGAAAATCACCGAGGTTTCGCGCAGGGCCGCCGCCTCGCCGACCTTGTCGAGCCGAGTCGCCAGCATCACCGCGCCGAAGCTGACGAAGGCGATCAGCGCCCCGACGACGCCCCGCGCCAGCAGCGGCGGCAGCGCCGGGGCGGCGCGCATGCGCCGCCAGCGGATCGTCGCGATGATCGGAAACGCCCAGCCGTCGATCACGAAAAACCAGACCAGAAAGCTCAGCGGATCCAGCGCCAGCCGGATGCCCCAGGCGTCATAGGTGGTGTAGGCGGCGATCATCAGCCCGGTCAGCCCCGCCAGCCCCAGCGCCGGCAGCATCGCCCGCGCCCCCAGCGGCGCCACCCGCAGATTGGCCGCCGCCAGCGCCATGATGCCGCCCGACAGCAGCGCCACGCCGCCCCATTGCCCGGGCGAAAAGCGTTCGCCGAACACGATCCCGGCCAACGCCACCGTAGCCAGCGGCCCGACGCCGCGCGCCACCGGATAGACCACCGTGTAGGCGCCGCGCGAATAGGCCATGGCCTGCAGCAGCTTGTAGACCATGTGCAGCGCCCAGGCGCCTGCCAGCGCCAGCCACAGCGCGCCCGACGGAAACGGCACGGCCAGCAGCGCCACGGGCAGCGCCGTCAGCGCGTAGCAGCCGTCGATGGCGCCCCGGGTCAGCCACGGGTCGTGGCGGCCTTTCTGCAGCGCCCCGAAGGCGGCGTGGGCGAAGGCCGACAGCAGCGCCAGCGCCAGCGCCGCGCGCGCCCCCGCCGCCGTGCCCTCGGCCGAGAGGATCCAGTCGCTCAGCATCGGCGGGCGATCGGGCCCGGATTGGCGCGGTCGCGCCTAGCCATCGGCGCCGGTGAGGGCGCGCGCGAAGTCCTGAGGATCGAAGGGCGCGAGATCGTCGATGCCCTCGCCGACGCCGATGGCGTGGATCGGCAGACCGAAACGATCCGCCAGCGCCACCAGCACGCCGCCCTTGGCGGTGCCGTCGAGCTTGGTCATCACCAGCCCCGACACGTCGGATATCTTCTGGAAGACCTCCACCTGGTTGAGCGCGTTCTGACCGGTGGTCGCGTCCAGCACCAGCAGCGTGTTGTGCGGCGCCGAAGGGTCCTTCTTGCGGATCACCCGCACGATCTTTTCCAGTTCCGCCATCAGGTCGGCGCGGTTCTGCAGCCGCCCGGCGGTGTCGATCAGCAGCAGATCGGCGCCGTCGGCCTCGGCCCTGGTCATGGCGTCATAGGCCAGCGAGGCGGGGTCCGAGCCCTCGGGCGCGGTCAGCACCGGCGCCCCGGCGCGCTCCCCCCAGATCTGGAGCTGTTCCACGGCGGCGGCGCGAAACGTGTCGCCGGCGGCGATCACCACCGATTTGCCCGCCGCCTTGAACTGCGCCGCGAGCTTGCCGATGGTGGTGGTCTTGCCGGACCCGTTCACCCCCACCACCAGCACCACCTGCGGGCGCTGCGCGCCCAGCGGCAGCGGCCGGGCGACGGGTTCGAGAATGGCGGCGATCTCCGCGGCCAGCAGCGCCTTGATCTCGCTGGCGGCAAGCTTCCTGCCGAACCGCCCTTCGGCCATGTTGGCGCAGACCCGCATGGCGGTTTCCACGCCCATGTCGGCGGTGATCAGCAGTTCTTCAAGCGATTCCAGCATGGAATCGTCGAGCGCGCGGCGCTTTTCGCCCCCCGCCCGGGCGCCGAGCAGGCGGCCCAGCAGGCCGGGGCGCTTTTCGCCGGGCGCGGGCGCCGGTCGGGACCCAGGGGCCGCGACGGCATCAGGCCCCGGTTCGGGGATCGGTTCGGGCGTCGGTTCGGGCGTTCGTGCGGGCCCCGGTTCGGGGATTGGTTCGGGCGTCGGTGCGGGGATCGGTGCGGGGATCGGTGCGGGGATCGGTTTTGGGTTCGATTCAGGCGGGGCCTCCGGCGCGTCGCCCTCGTCCAGAATCGCCTCCAGCCCCTGCTCGATCTTCGAGGAGGACCGGAACAGGCGGGATTTCAGTTTGTTGAAGAAGGACATCGCTGGCTCCGCGCTCGCTGGACCCCCGTCACATACAGGGCGCGACGGGCGGAGAAAAGACCCCGCCCCCGCCCCGCCCCCGCCCCGCGCGCCGACAAGGCGCGAGGGCGCAGGGGCGCGGGCGCAGGGGGCGGGGGCGCTGGGGGCGGATCCGTCGCGGCTCAGGCCTTGTCGCGCGCCGCCAGCGCCACGGACACCAGCGCCCAGCCCTCGATCATGAACGAGATGCCGGCGATGGTCCCCAGCAGCCACAGCGCCGAGCCCGGGAAGCTGACGAAGATCAACGCGCCGGCGATCAGCGCAACCACGCCGGCGAAGACCAGCCAGCCCCAGCCCTCGCGCGGGCGCATGCGCAGCCCGGCGACGATGCGCATGGCGCCCGACACCAGCAGCGAGGCCACCACGATCAGCGAAAACGCCACCAGCCCGGCCAGCGGCTGAAACAGGATCAGCAATCCGCCCAGCGCGTAGACCAGACCGATCAGCACATGGCCGAGGCCCTTTTCCCAGCCCTTGGCCTGAAAGGTCTGGATGATCTGCCCGGCGCCCGCGACCAGGAAAGCGGCCCCGATCCAGATGCTGACCGCGATCGAGGACAGCAACGGCGCCGCCACCGCAAGCACGCCCATGAAGATCAGCAGCGCGCCCAGCGCCAGCAGCCATTTCCAGTTGCGCGCGATGGCGGCGCGCATCTCCTGCGGCAGGGCGGCGTCAAGCGGGTCGTTTTCAGGGTTGGCGTTCATCTGTTCAATCCTTGTCTGGCGCGCGCCGCACGGGCGGGCGCAAAGCGGTTGGAGATCCCTGGCCTTGCCCGGCGCCGCAACGCGGCCCGCGCGCCGCGCGTCGGCATCGATGGAAAAGGTTCAGGACTTGGTTGAACCCCACATGGAAACGGTCCTGCCTTGTTGCAACACCCGACTCAGGCGGCGCGAAGCCGCGCCCCCTCGACGCCCAGTATCCGCGCCTGCGAAATCTCGCCCACCGGGCGATCCGCCGCCAGCAGCACCTCGGCGAAGCCCTCGGTGCGGCCAAGGCGCGGCTTTTCCGTCAGCACCGACTGCACCCGGCCCCGCTGCGCCGCCAGATAGGCGGCGCGCGCCGCGTCGCCCGCGTCGCGCAGCCGCGCGGCGCGCGCCTTGACCTCGGCGCGATCCACCTGCGGCATGCGCGCGGCAGGGGTGCCGGCGCGGGCGCTGTAGGGAAACACGTGCAGCCAGGTGAGCCCGCATTCCGCCACCAGCTTCAGCGAATTCTCGAACATCGCCTCGGTTTCGGTCGGAAACCCGGCGATGATGTCGGCGCCGAACACGATGTCGGGGCGGGCGCGGCGCATGTCCTCGCAAAACCGGATGGCGTCGTCGCGCAGATGCCGCCGCTTCATGCGCTTCAGGATCATGTCGTCGCCGGCCTGCAGGCTGAGATGCAAATGCGGCATCAGCCGGGGCGAACCGGCGATGGCGTCGATCAGCGCCGGGTCCGCCTCGATGGAATCGATCGACGATATGCGCAGCCGCGCCAGATCCGGGACCAGCCGCAGGATCCGCTGCACCAGATCGCCCAGCGGCGGCTTGCCCGGCAGATCCGCGCCCCAGCTGGTCATGTCGACCCCGGTCAGCACCACCTCGCGATAGCCCCTGCCCGCCAGCCGGCGGATCTGTTCGACCACGACCCCCGCGGGCACCGAGCGCGAATTGCCCCGCCCATAGGGAATGATGCAGAAGGTGCAGCGATGGTCGCAGCCGTTCTGCACCTGCACATAGGCGCGAGCGCGGGTCCCGAACCCGTCGATCAGGTGGCCGGCGGTCTCGGTCGCGGCCATGATGTCGTCGACCTTTATCTTCTCGGTCTCGCCGATCAGGTCGGGGGGCCCCGGATCGCCCGCCGCCAGATCGCCCCAGACGCCGGCGCGCATCTTTTCAAGGTTGCCGATCACCCGATCGACCTCGGGCATGGCGGCGAAGGTCCGGGGTTCGGTCTGCGCCGCGCATCCGGTGACGATCAGCGTCGCGCCCGGATGCTCGCGGCGCAGCTTCCTGATCTGCTGGCGCGCCTGGCGCACCGCCTCGGCGGTCACCGCGCAGGTGTTGACGATCACCGCGCCGCGCAGACCGTCGCCCTGACCGGCGGCGTCGGCGGCGAGCTCCTTCATCGCCTCGGTCTCGTAGGCGTTGAGGCGGCAGCCGAAGGTGGCGAAGACCGGCGCGTCGGATGCGGGCCGGGTCATGCGGCGTTCTCCCCCAGCGCCCGCGCGACGAAATCCGCCGACAGCGCGCCCTCGAACACGTAGGCCACCGGCCCGGCCATGTGCACCCCGTCCCCGCGCCAGTCGATGTCCAGCGCGCCGCCGTCCAGCTCCACCACCGCGCGGCGCTCGCACAACCCGCGCCGCGCCGCCGCCGCCACCGCCGCGCAGGCCCCCGAACCGCAGGCCAGCGTCACCCCCGCGCCCCGCTCCCAGACCCGCATGCGCAGGCGGTCGCGGGCGAGGATCTGCACGAATTCCACATTGGTTCCCTCCGGGAACAGCGCGTGGCGCTCGATGGCGGGGCCGAGGGTCTCGACAGGCGCGGCCCCGGACTCATCGACGAAGAACACGCAATGGGGGTTGCCCATGCCGACCGCCCCCGGCGCCCCGTCGATGGACAGCCGCGCCGTGTCTTCGGGGCCGGCAAGGGGGATGTCGCGCCAGTCAAGCTCCGGCGCCCCCATGTTCACCGAGATCAGCCCGTCGGCGCGGCGCGCGCAGGCCAGCACCCCGCGCGCCGTGCGCAGACGGATGGTCCTGGCCCCGGTCCCGCGCATCAGCAGGTCGGCGACGCAGCGCGTGGCGTTGCCGCAGGCGCCGGCGACGCCGCCGTCGGGGTTCCAGAAGATCACCCGCGCGGCCTCGTCGGAGGCGCCCGGGTCGCGGATCTCGGCGATCTGGTCAAAGCCGACGCCCCTGTGGCGATCGCCAAGCGCGCGCGCCAGGGCCGGCGTCACCGACGGCCCGCCCCCGCGCCCGTCGATCACCACGAAATCATTGCCAAGCCCGTGCATCTTGCGAAACGGCAACCCGGAATATGCGCGCTGTTCGGTCATGAGCGGCTGTATACCCGCGCCGGCGCCGCAAGGTCCAGTGACCGGAGAGAAATCCTCTTGACCATTCCCGGCGGCCCGCTTAGACACCGCCACGGTCGGACGCGTCGCCCCGCCGGCGGCTTCGCAGGAAAGGCGCGCCCCGATCCACGCCCCGCAACCGCCCGCCCCGCTCGGGTTTTCGGCTGCCGGGACCAGCGGCTTCCGCGCCGCCGCGAAGATGAGATGGGCCGTTAGCTCAGTTGGTAGAGCAGCTGACTTTTAATCAGCGGGTCGCAGGTTCGAATCCTGCACGGCTCACCATTTTATCAATGACTTGGCAGGAATTGAGAGGTCGATTTTTGAACCACTACGATTTGGGGCGGCGCCCAGGGGAACAGAAGAATTTTTTCTGAATGATCGACAAGAGTTGAAGCGGCAACTGAACGAGCGCCTGTTCGGGCGGGATCGGGTGGTGGTTGACAGTCCCGGCAAGGGGATTGCCGCAAGCGCCGTCAAAAGCCTTTCCGACGCCGTCAAGGCCGCCGGTCGGCGGACCGCGCGCGAATACGCATTGCGAGCGAGGCTCCGACCAGGTTTTTCTTTTAGATATCAGATGGATGGTGCCGCAGGAGAGAATTGAACTCTCGACCTCTCCCTTACCAAGGGAGTGCTCTACCTCTGAGCTACTGCGGCGTTGAAACGGGCTTTTACCGGATCGGGCGGCAAGCGCAAGACCTATCTGGACCCTTGCCGCCGCGAAAGCTATGCAAGGCGCATGAGCAATGACCAAAAGCCCGCGACCGACGCCCGGGCCCAAGCCAAGGCGAAACGCATGGCCGAGGCCCTGCGCGCCAATCTGCGGCGGCGCAAGGATCAGGGGCGGGCCCGGCGGGCGGCGGACGCGACGCCCGACGCAACCGCCGCCCCAGCCCCCGACGCAACGCCCGACGCAACGCCCGACGCAACGCCTGACCCGACGCCCGACGCAAAACCCCGCGCAAGGCCCGACGCAAACCCCGCCCCCGCGCCGGACAGCGACGAAGACGCCGGCTGACCCCCCCCTCTCTCTCTCTCCCTCTGCGCGAAACCGCCCCCCGCGCGCCCCGAAACCGCCCCGCATCGCCGCGCCCCGGTCATTGAACCGCCCCGGTTTCAACGCTAGACCGACCGCGGCGGGAGAAACCCGAAAACCAATAAAACCGAAAGAGGCGGCGGATGGACAGGATCGTTATTCAGGGCGGCGCGCCGCTTCACGGGGAAATCCCCATCAGCGGGGCAAAGAACGCCTGCCTGACGCTGATGCCGGCCGCCCTGCTCACCCACGAGCCGCTGACGCTGACCAACGCGCCGCGCCTCGCCGACATCGCCACCATGACCGACCTGCTCGCCTCGCTGGGCTGCGAGGTCGCCGCCCTGCAGCAGGGCCGGGTGCTGGTCATCGGCGCCGAACGCATCGCCAACCACAAGGCGGATTACGAGATCGTGCGCAAGTTCCGCGCCTCGATCCTGGTGCTCGGGCCGATGCTGGCGCGCGACGGCCACGCCGTGGTTTCGCTGCCCGGCGGCTGCGCCATCGGCGCCCGCCCGGTGGATCTGCACCTCATGGCGCTGGAGGCCCTGGGCGCAAGGCTCGACCTGCGCGACGGCTATGTGCACGCCGCCACCTCCGGGCTGAAAGGCGCGGTGGTCGATTTCCCCGTGGTCTCGGTCGGAGCCACGGAAAACCTGCTGATGGCGGCGACCCTGGCGCGCGGCGCGACGGTGATCCGCAACGCCGCGCGCGAACCGGAAATCATCGACCTCGCCGCATGCCTCAACGCCATGGGGGCGCGAATCGAGGGGGCCGGGACCGGCGAGATCATCGTCGAGGGCGTCGACGCCCTGCACGGCGCCACCCACCCGGTGATCGCCGATCGCATCGAGCTTGGCACCTACATGCTCGCCCCCGCCATCACCGGCGGCGAGGTGGAGCTGATCGGCGGCGCCCGCCACCTGGTCGCCGCGCTCTGCGACAAGCTCGAAGCGGCCGACATCGCGGTCGAGGACACGCCCCGCGGCCTCAAGGTGCGCCGCCGCAACGGCCGGGTGAAGCCGCTGCACGTGATCACCGAACCCTTCCCCGGCTTTCCCACCGACCTGCAGGCCCAGCTCATGGCGCTGCTGACGCTGGCCGACGGGCAAAGCGTGCTGGAAGAACGCATCTTCGAAAACCGCTTCATGCACGCGCCGGAACTGATGCGCATGGGCGCGCGGATCGACGTGCATGGCGGCGTCGCCACCGTCGCCGGCGTTGACAAGCTGCGCGGCGCGCCGGTGATGGCCACCGACCTGCGCGCCTCGGTCAGCCTGATCCTCGCCGGGCTGGCGGCGGAGGGCGAAACCGTGGTCAGCCGGGTCTATCACCTGGATCGCGGCTATGAGCGGGTGGAGGAAAAGCTGTCCGCCTGCGGCGCCCATATCGAACGCCTTTCCGACCCCGCGGCGGCGCAGGAATCCGACGACGACCCCGCCCCCCCGCAGGCCGGCTGACCGCCCGCCGCGCGCCCCGCCGCCGCGATGGACCTTGCGCCGCCCCCTCCCCCCGGCCTATCTCAGTGGATCGATGGCGAGGCCCAGGCGGAGACCGGCATGACTGACGCGACATTCGAATCGGGCGGCGAGTCTCCGCTGCGGCTGCTGGCCGAGACCCCGGGCGACGTCGAGGTGATCTCCGCCTTGCTGCAGGACGCCGTCGGGCGCAGCGGCGACGCCGCCTGGCTGAGGGGCCGCCGCCGTTTCGCGCTGTTTCTCAACCGTTTCCGCTGGGAAGACCGCGACCGGGCCGAGTCCGGCAAGCGCCCCTATGAACGCGTGCGCGCGGTGCTGATGATCGAGAACGCGGGCGCGGTGCGCGCCGCGGGCCTGTCCCCCGCCGATCCCGACCAGGTGCTGAGCGTGCTGAGCATCGCTTTCGAACCGGGCGAGGACGCCGAGGGCGTGGTGCGCATCGTGCTGTCGGGCGACGGCGAGATCGCCGTGGATGTCGAATGCCTCTCCATGACCCTCGAAGACGTCACCCGCCCCTACGCCGCCCCCTCGGGCAAGGCCCCCGCGCATCCCGTCGATTGAGGGTTGCTCCGCCGCCCGGCGCGGCCCGGCGGCTGCGTCGCGCATCCCGCCTGCCGCTGCGCCCGCGAATCGCCGCGCCGGCGTGACCGCCGGTTCGCCAAAGGCGCCTGAGTCCGCCGCCCCTCAGGCGATCACGTAGCGCATCTCGGAAAATCCCGCGCGCAGCGCCGCCGTCTCCGCCGCCAGCGTCTCCGGCGCGTCCGACCCAAGCGCCCGGGCCACCAGATCGGCGAGCCCCGGCATGTCCTCCGGCCCCATCCCCCAGCGCACCAGTTCCGGCGTGCCGAAGCGCAGCCCGTTCATGTCGCCCGGCGCCGGCGCGACGGGCAGCCCGATGCCGCAGGCCAGAAACCCCGCCTTGCGCAGCTTTTTCGAGGCCGCCTGACCGCCGCCCCAGCGCGCCGCCTCCAGCGCGAACTGATGCGACCGGGTGAACCCCCGCGCCGCCGCGAACACGGGCAGCCCCGCCCCCGCCAGCGCCTCGGCGAAGGCCTTCGCCGTCGCGACCATCGCCGCCGCATAGGCCGCGCCATGTTCGCGCCAGTCCAGCATGCTCACCGCCAGCGCCGCCGATTTCGCCGCGTCGAAATTCGCCGTCATGCCCGGAAACGCGATGGCGTCGAGCCGTTGCGCCAGATCCGCGTCATTGCTGACGATCAGCCCGCCCGCCGGGCCGCCGAGGCTCTTGTAGGTGCTCATGGTCATCAGATGCGCGCCTTGGGCCAGCGGATCCGGCCAGGCGCCTCCGGCGATGATCCCGCATTGATGCGCGGCGTCGAACAGCAGCAGCGCCCCGACCTCGTCGGCGATGGCGCGGATCTCCGCCACCGGATGCGCAAACAGGTTGAGACTGCCGCCGATGGTGATCAGCTTCGGCCCCACCCGCCGCGCCAGCGCGCGCAAGGCGTCGAGATCGACGCTGTAGCCGTCCGCATCCACCGGCGCCGGGTGGA
Organism: Oceanicella sp.; assembly: GCF_056449545.1. NCBI lineage: Bacteria > Pseudomonadati > Pseudomonadota > Alphaproteobacteria > Rhodobacterales > Paracoccaceae > Oceanicella > Oceanicella sp. The sequence continues at coordinate 29,981 of NZ_JBWOMN010000086.1, forward strand.
TTTCAAGCCCGTAAAGCCCGGCGCAGCCGGCGGCGTGATGGGTGACATGGCCGCCGATCGCGGCCGGCGGCGCGATGATCGCGTCTCCGGGCCGGCAGGTCGCCATGAAGGCGTAAAGGTTGCACATCGCCCCCGAGGCGACGCGGATCTCCGCATAGCGCGCGCCGAAAACCTCGGCGCACAGCTCCGCGGCGATCACCTCGATCTCCTCGATCGCCTCCAGCCCGGTTTCGTATTTGTCGCCGGGATAGCCCAGCGACGGGCGGCCGCCGATGCCCGAGGCCAGCAGCGCCTCGGCGCGCGGATTCATCACGTTGGTCGCGGGGTTGAGGTTGAAGCAGTCGCGTTCGTGGATCTCGCGGCTGCGCGCCGCCAGCGCCGCGACGCGATCGGCCAGCGCGGCGCTGTCGCTCGCGGCGGCGGCGGCGGCGATGCGCGACACCAGCGCCTCGCTCGGCGCGGGAACCCAGGGGCGGCGGTGCAGGGCGGTCATGGCACGGGTCTCCGGCGGATTTTTCGGGCGCCGCCGCGTCCCGGACCCGATCCGGGACCGCGCGGCGGCGCGACCATGCGACATCCCGCCCACCATCGGCGCCATCCGCCCCCGGCGCAAGCCGAAATCCAACCCCCCGGCGCAAGCCGAAATCCGCCCCCCGGCGCAAGCCGAAATCCAACCCCCGGCGGCGCCCGATCCCCAACCCGGAGCGAACCTGGCTTCAGACCGGCTTCAACCACACCTTCGCGTCATGAAACGCCGCCCCGCCATAGGGCGCCACCGGGTCGGCGCCGGTCAGGGTGTTGATCCCCTTGCCGCCCGCATGGGCGTGGTTGGGCCAGATGCTCTCGGCGATCACCACGCCGCGCCTGACCCCGTCGAACAGCGTCGCCGTCAGGCGGATTTCGCCGCGCGCGTTGCCCATGGCCAGCGCGTCGCCCTCCTCCAGCCCCAGCGCCGCCGCGTCCGCCGGGTGGATCATCAGCGCCGGCCCCTTCTCGCGGCGCAGCGAGCCCGGGGTCTCGGTGAACGTCGAATTCAGGAAATGCCGCGCCGGGCTGGTGGCGAGCCGGAACGGACATTCGCAATCCGCATCCTCGATCACCGCCCAGTGGTCGGGCAGTTCGGGCATCTCCGCCCAGGGCCCCACCGGCCCGGCATTGGGAAACGGGGTGTTCGGCCAGTCCGGCCTGAAGCGAAACTTGCCGTCGGGAAACGCGAAGCCGTCAAGGAAATGCGCCGCGCGCCAGTCCGGCTGCACATCCATCCAGTTCACCGATTCCAGCGCCGCCAGGTCGCCATGCCCCGAGGCCGCGAGCGTGCGGTCGATCACCTCGCGCGCGCTCATCTCGAACCCCGGATGCGCGGCCCCGAGCCGGCGCGCCAGATCGCACAGCATGTCGTGGTTGGACCGGCATTCCCCCGGCGGCTCGATCAGCTTGCCGCCGAAGGACACGTATTGATGTCCGCCCCCCTGATACAGGTCGTCATGTTCCAGAAACTGCGTCGCCGGCAGCACGATGTCGGCCCATTGCGCGGTCTCGGTCATGAACTGTTCGTGCACCGCGGTGAACAGATCCTCGCGCGCGAATCCCCGGCGCACCAGGTCCTGTTCGGGCGCCACCGACACCGGGTTGGTGTTCTGGATCAGCAGCGCGGTGACCGGCGGGCCGCGGCGCAGCGCCTCGGCGTCGCCGGTCAGCACCCGGCCGATCTGGGACTGGTCCAGCACGCGCACCCCGGGGTCGCGCAGATCCAGCCCCTCGATCAGCGTCTTGTCCCAGTGATAGATGCCGCCATTGTTGTGAAAGGCGCCGCCGCCGCGATGCCGCCAGGCGCCGGTGACCGCCGGGATGCACAGCGCCGCATGCATGTTCACCGCGCCGTTGCGCTGACGGGTCATGCCGTAGCCCAGCCGGAAGAACGTGCGCGCGGTGCCGCAGACCAGCGCCGCGAAATCCTCGATCTCGGTCACCGACAGCCCGGTGATCGCCGCCGCCCATGCCGGGTCGCGGCGCGCCAGATGCGCCTCCAGCGCCTCGGGCGCATCGGTGTAGCGGGCCATGTAGTCGCGATCGGCGTATCCGTCGCGAAACGCCACATGCATCGCCGCGCAGGCCAGCGCCCCGTCCGTGCCCGGGCGCAGCACCAGCGGCATGTCGGCCTGCGCCACGGTGGCGTTGCGGTAGATGTCGATGACCACGATCCTGGCGCCCCGCGCCTTGCGGGCGGCCAGCGCGTGCTGCATCAGGTTGACCTGCGTGTGCACCGGGTTGGTGCCCCAGATCACCACGCAGTCCGATTCGCGCATCTCGCGCGGGTCGACCCCGGCCACCTTGCCGGTCCCGGCGCTGAACCCGGTGTTGGAGATCACCGAGCAGATCGACGAATGCTGCCCCGAATACCCCTTGGCGTGGCGCAGCCGGTGGATGCCGTCGCGCATCAGCAGCCCCATGGTCCCGGCGAAGAAATACGGCCACACCGCCTCGGCGCCATGGGCGGCCTCGGCGGCGTCGAAGCGCGCCGCGATCTCGTCCAGCGCCTCGTCCCAGCCGATCCGCTCGAAGCGCCCGGCGCCCTTGGGCCCGACCCGGCGCAGCGGATGGGTGACCCGGTCGGGATGGTGGATGCGCTCGGCGTAGCGCGCCACCTTGGCGCAGACCACCCCGGCGGTGTAGTCCTGCGACTTCGCCCCGCGCACCCGCCCGATGCGCCGCCCGTCGATCACCTCCACGTCAAGCGCGCAGGTCGAGGGGCAGTCATGCGGGCAGGTCGAGGGCAGCCGCGCCGTCGCGCCGGATTTCGCGTCGGTCGAATCCTCGGGGCGGACGGGCGGCTTCATGCGAGCGTTCATGGCGCGGCGCTCCTGGGGCGGGGTGGCTGCTGTCCCGCGCATCCAAGCAGGGTTTGCGCCGGAGTCCAAGCGCATTCGAGGCGCCCCCCCGCCCCTCTTCCGCAGGCCGCGTCCCCATCCTGGCGCCGCCAACCCGGCGCCCCCCGCACGCCCTCTCCCGGCGCCCCTTGACTGCGCGCATGATCCGGCCCGAAGCTGCGCGCCCCACCGCATGCCCGCGCCAGGAGCCGCCCCATGACCAACCCCCCGCCCCCGGCCCCCCAGGCGCCGGACGCCGTCACCGCCCTGCCGGCCCACGAAATCTCGCGCCGGATCGCCGCGCGCGAAATGTCCTGCGCCGAGGTCATGGCCGCGCATCTCGCCCAGATCGCCCGCCTCAACCCCGCCTTCAACGCCGTCATCTCGCTGCGCGACGACGACGCCCTCATGGCCGAGGCAAGCGACGCCGACGCGGCGCTGGCGCGCGGCGACCGGCGCGGCTGGCTGCACGGCATGCCCATCGCGATCAAGGATCTCGCCGAAACCGCCGGCCTGCGCACCACCTACGGATCCCCCCTGTTCGCCGATTTCATCCCCGACTCCGACAACCTGATGGTGGCGCGCATCAAATCCGCCGGGGCCATCGTCATCGGCAAGACCAACACCCCGGAATTCGGCTACGGCTCGCAAAGCTACAACCGCGTGCACGGCGCCACCGGCTGCGCCTACGACCCGACGCGCACCGCGGGCGGCTCGTCCGGCGGCGCGGCGGCGGCGCTGGCGCTGCGCATGGTCCCCATCGCCGACGGCAGCGACATGATGGGCTCGCTGCGCAACCCGGGCGCCTTCAACAACGTCTACGGGCTGCGGCCCAGCTGGGGCCGCGTGCCCAACGCCGGCGCGCCCGAACTCTACATGAACCAGCTCGCCACCGAGGGCCCCATGGGGCGCAGCGTGAAGGACGTGGCGCTGCTGCTCGACACGCTCTCCGGCCCGCATCCCGGCGCGCCGCTGGCCCTGCCCGCGCCGGGCGAAAGCTTCGCCGCCGGGCTGGATCGCGATCTCAAGGGGCTGAAAATCGGCTGGATCGGCGACTGGCAGGGCCGCTACGCCATGGAAAACGGCATCGAGCCGCTGTGCCGCGAGGCCCTGCGCATGTTCGAATCCCTCGGCTGCATCGTCACCGACCTGACCCCGGATTTCGACCCCGAGCGGCTCTGGACCTCCTGGCTCGCCCTGCGCCAGTTCGCCATCGGCGGCAAGTTCGCGCCGCTGCTGGCGGACCCCGGAAAACGCGCCGAACTGAAGCCCGAGGCCCTGTGGGAGGCCGAGCGGGGTCTCGCCGCCAGCGCGCTCGACATCCACCGCGCCTCGGCGGACCGCTCCGACTGGCATCGCTGCCTGATCGGCCTGTTCGAGGATTTCGACGCGCTGGCCCTGCCCTCGGCGCAGGCGTTTCCGTTTGACATCGACACCCACTGGCCCAGCGAGATCGCCGGGCGAAAGATGGACACCTACCACCGCTGGATGGAGGTCGTCATCCCCGGATCCCTGTCCGCCTGCCCGTCGATCAACATTCCCGTCGGCTTCAACGCCGCCGGCCTGCCCATGGGCATGCAGCTGATCGCCCCGCCCCGAAACGACCGCCTGGCGCTGCAATTCGCCGCCGGGCATGAGGCCGCGACCCGCTGGAGCGACCGCCTTCCCCCGATCCTGGGCGGCCCGTCTTGAAACGGCGCCCGGATTGACGGACAGCCCCGCAAGCACGCCGGCGCAGAACATGCGCGGGGCGGGGTTGATGGCCCTGTCCATGGCCGGGTTCGTCGCCAATGACACGCTGATCAAGCTGGTCTCGACGGAGCTGCCGCTGTTTCAGGCGGTGTTCCTGCGCGGGCTGGCGGCGACGCTGCTGCTGGGGCTGCTGGCCTGGCGGCGCGAGGCGCTGACCCGGCCCTCGCGCCGCGACCTGCGGGTGCCGGGCTGGCGCTCGCCGGGCGAACTCGGCGGCACGATCTGCTACCTCAACGCGCTGTTCCACATGCCCATCGCCAACGCCACCGCGATCCTGCAGGCGATGCCGCTGGCCATCACCCTCGCCGCGGCCCTGTTCCTGCGCGAAGCCGTCGGCTGGCGGCGCTGGTCGGCGATCCTCGCGGGGTTCGCCGGGGTGCTGGCCATCGTGCGCCCGGGGGCCGAGGCCTTCGACGCCTACGCGCTTTGGGCGCTGGCGGCGGTGGGGTTCATGACCCTGCGCGATCTGGCCACCCGCCGCCTGTCCCCGGCGATGCCGTCGCTGTTCGCGGCGCTGGTCGCCTCGGGCGTGATCGCGGTCATGAGCGGCCTCGCGGCGGCGACCCTGGACTGGCGCCCGGTCAGCGGCCGCGCGCTCGCCGCGCTCGGGGTCGCGGCGCTCTGCATCGTCATCGGCTACCTGTTCATCATCATGGCCATGCGCAGCGGCGACATCGGCTTCGTGGCGCCGTTCCGCTACCTGATCCTGCTGCTGGCGCTGGTCATCGGCGTGGCGGTGTTCGACGAGATCCCCGACGCCGCCTCGCTGTCGGGCGCCGCGGTGGTGGTCGCCGCCGGCTACTACGCCTTCCGCCGCGAACGCCGCCTCGCCCGCCCCGACTGACGGCGCGCCGGCCTCAGCCGATCTGCTCGCGATAGGGATGCGCCGGATACACGCCCAGAATCTTGATGCTGGAGGTGAAGAACCCCAGCTCGTCCATCGCCAGCTGCACCGACCGGTCGTCCGGGTGGCCCTCGATATCGGCGTAGAACTGGGTCGCGGTGAACGACCCGTTGACCATGTAGCTTTCCAGCTTGACCATGTTGACGCCGTTGGTGGCGAAACCGCCCATGGCCTTGTAAAGCGCGGCGGGCACGTTGCGCACCTGGAACACGAAGGTGGTGAGCACCCGCGGCGTCCCCGGCTCCGCCTCGATGCGCTGGCGCGAGGCGATCAGAAACCGCGTGGCGTTGTGGGAATTGTCCTGGATGTCGTCGGCCAGCGCCTCCAGCCCGTGGATCTGGCCCGCCAGTTCCGAGGCCAGCGCCGCGCGCGACCTGTCGCCCTCGGCGGCGACCTGCATCGCCGACCCGGCGGTGTCCGCCCCGGTCACCGGCTTGATGCCGCGCCGCTTCAGGAAATCCCGGCACTGGCCCAGCAGCACCGTGTGGCTCTGGGCGGTCTTGATCTGCTCCAGCGTCGCGCCGGGCACCCCCAGCAGCTGGATGCGCACCGGCACGAAGGTCTCGTCGATGATGAACAGCCCGGATTCGGGCAGCAGCGAATGGATGTCCGCCACCCGCCCATAGGTGGAATTCTCCACCGGCAGCATGGCGAGCCTGGCCTCCCCCGACTTCACCGCCGCGAACACCCCCTCGAAGGTCTTGCAGGGCAGCGGCGTCATGTCGGGGCGCGCCTCGACGCAGGCCATGTGCGAATAGGCGCCCGGTTCGCCCTGGAAGGCGATTTTCTCGGTCTTGGTCATGGCGGCGGTCGCCCCTTGCGTTCGAAAGCCGGACGGGCGGGGCGTGGTCCCGGCGCCCCGCAGGATCAGGTTTCGTCAATCGGTCGCGCTTATACGACTTGCAGGCGAGAACGGGAAGCGGCTAAAAGCCTAGCCAGACCTGCGGGGGCGCACCCCGCCGTTGGAACAGATGAGGGCCCGCCAGTCATGGACTCGATGGAAATCAACAAGATCGTCGGCGCCGCCGTGGGCGCGCTGCTTGTGTATCTCGGCGCGACTTTCTTCGCCGAACTGATTTTCTTTGGCCCCGAATCCGACGAGGAGCACGCCTACGCCTATGCGGTCGAGGTCGAGGAAAACGCCGGCGACGCCGCCGCGCCCGAGGAAGTCGCCTTCGCCGACCTGCTCGCCCAAGCGGATCCGGCCAAGGGCGCAAAGACCTTCGGCAAGTGCAAGGCCTGCCACAAGCTCACCGGCGCCGACGCCACCGGGCCGCATCTGAACGGCGTGGTCGGGCGGCCCATGGGCGCGATCGAGGGCTTTGGCTATTCCGACGCCATCGCCGGCAAGGGCGAGGACTGGACCCCCGAGAATCTCGACGCCTTCCTGACCAAGCCGAAGGCCTTCGCGCCGGGCACCAAGATGACCTTCGCCGGGCTGAAGAAACCCCAGGACCGCGCCAATCTGGTGGCCTATCTGCAAACCTTCAGCGAATAGCCCCGCCGCACGCGGCAATGAAAAACCGGCCGCGCCCAGGGCGCGGCCGGTTTCTTTTGTTCGCCTGACACTCGTCGCCCCGCCGGGGCCCGGCGCCCCCGCAGGGGCGCTCGCTCAGGGGTCGATCAGCCCAAAGCCCAACGCGTAGCTCAGCGCCTGATCGCGGGTGCGCGCGCCCAGCCGCGCCTTGGCCGAGGTGATCTGGTTGCGGATGGTCTTTTCCGACTTGCCGAACTGCTCGGCGATCTTTTGCGGCCGCAGCCCCTTGGCCAGCGCGTTCATCACCGCGATCTCGCTCGGGGTCAGCCGCGACACCCGGCTGGAGATCACGTCCTGCACCGTCAGATCCTTCAACAGCACCGCCGCGATGCGCGCCAGCCAGGCGGTGCGCCAGAATTGCGATTCAAACGCCTCCGAGGTCATCCCCGCCGGGCCCGACACCGACAGATAGGCGCGAAACATCGACCCGGGGGACGCGGTGGGGATGGTGGCGCCGCAGGTCACCCCGTGGGACAGCAGGTTGTCGATCACCTCGCGCCGCTTGTCGCCGCCCTCGTCGCTGTCGGGGTTGCGGTAGTATTCGGCCCAGGTGAACGGCTTGCTGTCGCGATAGGCGCGGTTGGCGATCGGATCGCCGTCCAGCAGCCCCGCATGCATGTGGCATTCGGTGACCGGGGTCAGCGCGCCGCGCATGGCCACCGACTCGCAGCAGATCTCCTCGCCCTCGCGAAACAGCGCCCCGAACACGAAGCCGGAATAGCCCAGGCTCTCCAGCAGCGTCGCGAAACGCTCCATGCAGCCCGAAAGCTTGCCGCTTTCGCTCAGGTCCCGCAGCGCCGCCAAGGCGAACATCGCCTGCGCCGAGGGATCGTCGGAAGGTATGGCGTCGGCGTCGGGCAGAAAATTCGGCAGAAAGCCGGCGCGTGAATAGGAGCTCATGCAGCGCCCCGCGATTAAAATTTCGGAAAACCGGTCGAAACGCTCGGCAGCGAATTAATACCCCGTTTATCATAGGCCGATTTGGGCGCCGCGCAAGTCTCGTCTGGCAATGGCCATGCGTTAAGTTGACGTTCATATCATGCCGACCCGCGGTCACGCTTGCGCCATGCGCCTTGAAACCGGCCCCGTCGCATCTTATCGATTTGAAGCGACGCCCACGCGCCGCCGCAACCGGAGACACCGCATGACAGGCCGCCCGACGACCCGCCGCCGATCGTTCTCGCTTCCCGGCGCCGCGCGCGGCGCAATCGCCGCCGCCCTGCTGGCGTTCTTCGCCCCCGCCGCCATGGCGCAGGGCGACGACGTCACCGTCGCCCATGGCATTTCAAGCTTCGGCGACCTGCGCTACCCCGCCGATTTCCCGCATTTCGACTACGTCAACCCCGACGCGCCCAAGGGCGGGCTGTGGTCGGGGCGGGGCACCGGGGCCTCGGGCACCTTCGACAGCCTCAACCCCTACATCCTCAAGGGGGAGCCGGCGCAGGGGCTCGGCGCCACCTTCGACAGCCTGCTCGCCGGCTCGGCGGACGAGGCGGACAGCGCCTACGGGCTGATCGCCAGCACGATCGAATACCCCGCCGACCGCTCCTGGGTCATCTTCAACCTGCGCCCCGAGGCGCGGTTTTCCGACGGATCCAAGCTCACCGCCGAAGATGTCAAATTCACCTATGAGATTCTGCGCGACAAGGGCGCCCCCGGCATCCGCCTGCGCATGCGCGACATCGCCTCGGTCGAGGTGCTCGACCCCTACCGCATCAGATTCGCCTTCACCCCGGGCAAGCCGACCCGCGACCTGCCCGCCTTCGCCGGCGGCCTGCCGGTGATGTCCAAGGCATGGTGGTCCACCCGCGACTTCGCCGAATCCTCGCTGGAACCGATCCTCGGCTCCGGGCAATACATCGTCGAGGACGCCAAGCCCGGGCGCTCCATCACCTACCGCCGCCGCGACGACTACTGGGGCAAGGACCTGCCGGTGAACGTCGGCACGGGCAATTTCGACCGCATCCGCTATGAATATTTCAAGGATTCCACCGCCGCCTTCGAAGCCTTCAAGGGCGGCGGCTTTCTGTTTCAGGAGGAATTCTTTTCCAAGATCTGGGCCACCGGCTATGATTTCCCCGCCATCGAAAAAGGCTGGGTGAAGCGCGAAACGCTGCCCGACGGCCGCCCCTCGGGCACCCAGGGCTTCTGGTTCAACATGCGCCGCGACCAGTTCAAGGACCCCCGGGTGCGCGAGGCCATCAGCCTCGGCTTCGATTTCGAATGGTCCAACGAAAAGCTGTTCTACGGGCTCTACAAGCGCACCGACAGCTTCTTTGAAAACTCGCCGCTGGAGGCCAAGGGAAAGCCCTCGCCCGCCGAACTGGCGCTGCTCGAACCGCTCGCCGCCGACCTGCCCCCCGGGGTGCTCACCGACGAGGCGTATTCGCCCCCGGTCTCCAACGGCTCGGGGTCCGACCGCAAGCTGCTGCGCCGGGCCATGAAGCTGCTTGACGCGGCCGGCTGGAAGATCGTCGACGGCATGCGCCGCAACGCCGAGGGCAAGACCCTGACCATCGAATTCCTCGACGACAGCCCCACCTTCCAGCGCATCATCGGGCCCTTCGTGGCCAACCTGCGCAAGATGGGCATCGACGCCAGCCTGCGCATCGTCGATCAGGCCCAGTATCAGGCGCGCCAGAAGGAATTCGACTACGACATCGTCCCCGGCCGCTTCGTCATGTCCCTGACCCCGGGGCCGGAACTCTACAACCTGTTCGGCTCGGTCAGCGTCGACCAGCCCAGCACCCCGAACCTCGCCGGCGTGTCCAGCAAGGCGGTGGACGCGCTCATCAACCATCTGGTCAGCGCCAGGACCCGGGATGAACTGCTCACCGCCGCGCGGGCGCTCGACCGGACCCTGCGCGCCATGCATATCTGGACCCCCAACTGGTACAAGGGCAGCCACACCATCGCCTATTGGGACGTGTTCGGCCGCCCGGCGAAAAAGCCGCCCTATGCGCGCGGCGTGCTCGGGCTCTGGTGGTGGGACGCGCAAAAAGCCGCGAAGCTCGAAGCCGAGGGCGCCCTGTGACCGCCGCCCGCATTCCCGCCGGGGCCCGTCCCGGGGGTCGTCGCTGAATGGCGCCCTACATCCTCCGCCGCGTGCTGCTGATGATCCCCACCCTGCTGGGGATCATGCTGCTGAATTTCGCGGTCATCCAGTTCGCCCCCGGCGGGCCGGTGGAACAGATCATCGCCCAGCTCACCGACGCCTCCAGCGCCACCGACCGCTTCACCGGCGGCGGCGGCGGCGATGCGGGGGGCGGCGTCGCCAGCGGCGCCCAGGGGGCCGGGGCGGACAGCCAGTACAAGGGCTCCCAGGGGCTCGACCCGGATTTCATCGAGGACCTGCGCCGCCAGTTCGGCTTCGACAAGCCCCCCCTAGAACGCTTCCTCGGCATGATCTGGAACTACCTGCGCTTCGATTTCGGCGAAAGCTATTTTCGCTCCATCTCGGTCATCGACCTGATCCTCGAAAAGATGCCGGTGTCGATCTCGCTGGGGCTCTGGACCACGCTGCTGGCCTACATGGTCTCGATCCCGCTGGGCATCCGCAAGGCGGTGCGCGACGGTTCGCGATTCGACGCCTGGACCTCCGGGGTGATCGTGATCGGCTACGCCATCCCCGGCTTCCTGTTCGCGGTGATGCTGCTGATCTTCTTCGCCGGCGGCAGCTATTTCCAGTGGTTCCCGCTGCGCGGGCTGCTGTCGGACGGGTTGCAGGCGGGGGTCTGCGCGCCGCTCGACTTCACCGGCTGGATGTTCGGCTTCCTGCCGTCCTGGCGGCTCAACGAAGGCTTCGAACTGGTCCGATGCGCGACCGTGGTGGCCCCCGACTACCTCTGGCACATCGTCCTGCCGGTGCTGGCCATGGCGATCTCGGGCTTCGCCACCCTGACCCTGCTGACCAAGAATTCCTTTCTTGACGAGATCAAGAAGCAATACGTGGTCACCGCCCGCGCCAAGGGCCTGACCGAACGCGCCGTGCTCTACGGCCACGTGTTCCGCAACGCCATGCTGATCGTGGTGGCCGGGTTTCCCGGGGCGATCATCTCGATCTTCTTCACCGGCTCCTTCGTCATCGAGATCGTGTTCTCGCTGGACGGGCTCGGCCTGCTCGGGTTCGAAAGCATCGTCAACCGCGACTATCCGGTGGTGTTCGGCACCCTGTTCCTGTTTTCCCTGATGGGCATGGCGGTCAAGCTGATCTCCGACCTCACCTATGTGTGGATCGACCCGCGCATCGATTTCGAAACCCGCCAGACATGATCAGGCTCGACACGCTCCAGCGCCGCCGATGGGACAGCTTTTGCGCCAACAAGCGCGGATTCTGGTCCCTGTGGCTGTTCCTCGCGCTGCTGACGATTTCGCTGTTCGCGGAATTCGTCGCCAATGACAAGCCGCTCTGGGTGACCTATCGCGGCGAGACCTCGTTCCCGATCTTCGAATTTCTCCCCGAGACCGCCTTTGGCGGCGATTTCGAAACCGCGGCCGATTTCCGCTCCGTCGAGGTGCAATGCCTGATCCTCACCGGCGGGCTCGAAGACTGCTTCGACGACCCCGAGGGCCTGTCCGCGAAGATCAAGGCCGGCGAGCCGGTCGCCGGCGCGACCCCCGGCTCGGTGGTCTGGCCGCTGATCCCGTTTTCCTACAACACCATCAACTACAACGTGGCGCGCGCCCCCTCGCCGCCGGATTCCGTCAACTGGCTCGGCACCGACGACCAGGCCCGCGACGTGCTGGCAAGGGTGATCTACGGGTTTCGCATCTCGGTGCTGTTCGGGCTGGCGCTGACCGCGCTCAGCTCGGCGCTCGGCGTGCTGGCGGGGGCGGCGCAGGGCTATTTCGGCGGCTGGGTGGATCTGGTGTTCCAGCGGGTCGAGGAAATCTGGTCCTCCACCCCGGTGCTGTTCCTGATCATGATCATCGCCGCCATCATCACCCCCACCATCTGGTCGATGCTGATCCTGCTGGCGCTGTTCGGCTGGACCGCGCTGGTGGGCGTGGTGCGCGCCGAATTCCTGCGGGCGCGCAATTTCGAATACGTCCGCGCGGCGCGCGCGCTCGGGGTCGGCGACTGGACCATCATGTTCCGCCATCTGCTGCCCAACGCCATGGTGGCGACCCTGACCATGCTGCCCTTCATCCTCACCGGGTCGATCTCGACGCTGGCGACGCTGGATTTCATCGGCTTCGGCCTGCCGGTCAGCTACCCGTCGCTGGGCGATCTGGCGCTGCAGGGCAAGAACAACCTGCAGGCGCCCTGGCTCGGCTTCACCGCCTTCTTCACCTTCGCCATCATGCTGTCCCTGCTGGTCTTCGTGTTCGAGGCCGTGCGCGACGCCTTCGACCCGCGAAAGACCTTCCGATGACCGGCGACGACGACGCCCTGCTGCAGGTCCGCGACCTGTGCGTGCGCTTTCGCGGCCATGACGGCGACACCAGCGCCGTGCGCCATGTGAGCTTCGACATCCGCCGCGGCGAAACCCTGGCGCTGGTGGGCGAGAGCGGCTCGGGCAAATCCGTGACCGCGCTTTCCACCGTGTCGCTGCTGCCCGACAGCGCCGTCGTCACCGGGTCCGTGCGCTACGCGGGGACCGAGATGGTCGGCGCCCCGGAACGCGACCTGCGCCGGGTGCGCGGCAACGACATCAGCTTCATCTTCCAGGAACCGATGACCTCGCTGAACCCGCTGCACACGATCGAAAAGCAGCTTGGCGAGAGCCTGGCGCTGCATCAGGGCGTGCGCGGCGCGGCGGCGCGGCCGCGGATTCTGGAACTGCTCGACAAGGTGGGCATCCGCGACGCCGAAAGCCGGCTCGCCGACTACCCGCACCAGCTGTCCGGCGGCCAGCGCCAGCGGTTGTTTATCTCAATGGCGCTGCACAACGGCCCCGACCTGCTGGTGGCCGACGAACCGACCACGGCGCTCGACGTGACCATCCAGGCCCAGATCCTCGACCTGCTCAGGCAGCTGCAGCGCGACGAGGGCCTCGCCATGCTGTTCATCACCCATGATCTGGGCATCGTGCGGCGCATCGCCGACAAGGTCTGCGTGATGAAGGACGGCGAGATCGTCGAGGCCAAGACCGCCGCCGCCCTGTTCGCCGCCCCCGCGCATCCCTACACCCGGATGCTGCTGGCCGCCGAACCGACGGGCCGCCCCGACCCGGCGCCCGCGGACGGGGCCGAGATCCTGCGCACCGACGGGCTGCGGGTCTGGTTTCCGGTGCGCCGCGGGCTGATGCGCAAGGTCACGGGCCATGTGAAGGCGGTGAACGACGCCGCCATATCCGTGCGCGCCGGCGAAACCCTGGGCATCGTCGGCGAAAGCGGCTCGGGCAAGACCACGCTGGCGCTGGCGATCATGCGGCTGATCTCCTCGCAGGGTCCGATCACCTTTCTGGGGCGCGACATCCAGGGCCTGAAATCCAGCCAGCTGGCCCCGATCCGGCGCGAGATGCAGATGGTGTTCCAGGACCCGTTCGGCTCGCTGTCCCCGCGCATGTCGATCGAGCGCATCGTCGCCGAGGGGCTGGGCGTGCACGGTCTGCGCGACGGGCGCGAGCCGCGCGCGGCGGTGGCCGAGACGCTGGCCGAGGTCGGGCTCGACCCCGACCTGATGGACCGCTACCCCCATGAATTCTCCGGCGGCCAGCGCCAGCGCATCGCCATCGCAAGGGCGATGATCCTGAAGCCCAGGCTGCTGGTGCTGGACGAACCGACCTCGGCGCTCGACATGACCGTGCAGGTGCAGATCGTCGATCTGCTGCGCGACCTGCAGAAATCGCACGGGCTGGCCTATCTGTTCATCAGTCACGACCTGCGGGTGGTGCGGGCCATGAGCCACAAGGTGGTGGTGATGCGGGCCGGCGACATCGTGGAACAGGGCGACGGCGACGCGGTGTTCGACTCCCCGCAGACCGACTACGCCCGCACCCTGCTGAAGGCCGCGCTGGAGTCCTGACCCCGCCGGCGCCCGAAACGCCGGCCCCGGGCGCGGGTCGAGCCATCCCCGCGCAGGCGGGCCTGCGCCTCGGGCAAGCCCGAGCAAAATGCTGCGCATTTTGGGGGATGGCGGGCGTCGCGCCCGAATTTCGCCGCTGGCGCGCCGGGCAGACGCCGCTTGCGGCGCCGCGCTCGCTTGCATCGGCGGGACCCGCTTGCTACCTCGCGGCCAGGCTTCGCTGCAAGCATGAGGACGCGCCGATGATCCCCCGCTATTCCCGCCCCGAGATGGCCGCCATCTGGACCCCGGAATCCAAATTCCGCATCTGGTTCGAGATCGAGGCCCATGCCTGCGACGCGCAGGCCGAACTCGGCGTGATCCCGAAGGAAGCCGCAGAAGCGGTCTGGAAAGCGCGCGACGTGGAATTCGACGTGGCCCGCATCGACGAGATCGAGCGCGAGGTGAAGCACGACGTCATCGCCTTCCTCACCCATCTGGCCGAGCATGTGGGCGAGCAGGCGCGTTTCGTGCATCAGGGCATGACCTCGTCGGACATTCTGGACACCTGTTTCAGCGTGCAGCTCGCCCGCGCCGCCGATATCCTGATCGCCGACATGGACGCGCTGCTCGCCGCGCTCAGGCGCCGCGCCTTCGAACACAAGGACACGGTGACCATCGGCCGCTCCCACGGCATTCATGCCGAGCCGGTGACCTTCGGGCTGAAGATGGCCCAGGCCCATGCGGAAATGGCGCGCAACCGCGCCCGTCTGGTCGTCGCGCGGCGCGAAATCGCCACCTGCGCCATTTCCGGCGCCGTGGGCACCTTCGCCAATATCGATCCGGCCGTCGAGGCCCATGTGGCCGCGCAGATGGGGCTGGAGGTGGAGCCCATATCCACGCAGGTGATCCCACGCGACCGCCACGCGGCGTTCTTCTGCGCGCTGGGCGTCGTCGCCAGTTCGGTGGAGCGCATCGCCACCGAGATCCGCCACCTTCAGCGCACCGAGGTGCTGGAGGCCGAGGAGTGTTTTTCGCCCGGGCAGAAGGGGTCGTCGGCCATGCCCCACAAGCGCAACCCGATCCTGACCGAAAACCTCACGGGGCTGGCCCGGCTGGTGCGCGGCTTCGCCATGCCGGCGATGGAGAACGTGGCGCTCTGGCATGAGCGCGACATCTCCCATTCCTCGGTCGAGCGGATGATCGGGCCGGACGCCACGGTGACGCTGGATTTCGCGCTGGCCCGCCTGACCGGGGTGATCGACAAGCTGCTGGTCTATCCGCAGAACATGCTCGACAACATGAACAGGTTTCGCGGCCTGATCCATTCGCAGCGGGTGCTGCTGGCGCTGACCCAGAAGGGCGTGAGCCGCGAGGACGCCTACCGGCTGGTGCAGCGCAACGCCATGAAGGTCTGGGAAGACGGCGCGGATTTCATGGCTGAATTGAAGGCCGATCCGGAGGTGTCGGCGGCGCTGAGCGACGCCGAGATCGAGGAAAATTTCGATCTCGCCTACCACACCAGGCAGGTGGACACGATTTTCGCCCGGGTGTTCGGCGACACCTGATCGCCCGCCGCCGGCGTGACACCTGATCGCCCGCCGCCGGCGTGACGCCTGATCGCCCGCCGCCTTTGCGAGCGTCAAGACCCGCGCGACGGCGCCTGTGGGCGGCGGCGGCGACGAAAAGCCGTCTCCGCGCAGGCATGCCTGCGCCGCGAGGGGAACCCTCGCGTGAAACGGGCTTGCCCGTTTCAGGAGACGGCGGGCGCGGCGCTGCAGCCCATGGGCCGGGACGCGTCGCCGGGTCGGGTCGGTTTTCGGGTCGGATCGGGGGTCAGTCGGCGGTGATCCTGCGGGTCACCTCCCAGGCGAGGGGGATGGCGAGCGCGGCGCCAAGCAGCGCCGCGACCAGGATGCTGACGGCGGCGCCGAAAGCCGGGACCACCAGCCAGCCGGTGACGAACATGCCGGCCATGGTGGGGCCGGCCATGGCGTAGATGATCGAAAACAGGCGATACATCGGAGTCTCCTCTCGAACAGGAACGAGGCATTCAAGCATGCATTCGCCCCCGCCGCCTTGATCCCGATCAACAGGGGGCGCGCCCCGAAGCCGCGATCAGCCGGCGTCGTTCATCACCTGGACCTTGGCCTCGGCCAGCAGTTCCAGCATCTTCGAGCGCAGCCCCTCCACGGAGACGCCCTTGGCCTCGAAATCGGCGGACACCTTGCGGAACACGTCCTCGTCGCCGGCCTCCTCGAGATCCGAGATCACCACGGTCCTGGCGTATTCGGCGGCCTCGTCGCCCTTGATGCCCATGCGCTCCGCCGCCCACAGCCCCAGCAGCCGGTTGCGGCGCGCCAGCGCCTTGAACTGCATTTCCTCGTCATGGGCGTATTTGGCTTCGAAGGCGTTTTCGCGTTCGTCGAAGGTGGTCATGTGGTTTCCTCCGCTGGGGGATTGCGCGTCGCCAGTTGATCTAGTGACTCCGGGCCGACATGTATAGACGCAGGGCGGCGAATATATGCGCGCGATCGCGAATCCTTGCGGCCCGCGACCCTTCGCCCTATAGAGCAGCCTCTCTGGCGCGCCCGGCACGATCCGGCGCGCCTGTCGTCATTTTCACCGGAGACGCAGATGGCCCGCCGCAGAAAGGTCTATGAAGGCAAGGCGAAGATCCTTTACGAGGGGCCGGAGCCGGGCACGCTGATCCAGTATTTCAAGGACGACGCCACCGCCTTCAACGCCGAAAAGCGCGCGGTGATCGATGGCAAGGGGGTGCTCAACAACCGCATTTCCGAACACATCATGACCGGGCTCAACGCCATCGGCGTGCCGACCCATTTCATCCGCCGGCTGAACATGCGCGAACAGCTGATCCGCAGTTGCGAGATCTTTCCGCTGGAGATCATCGTGCGCAACGTCGCCGCCGGATCGCTGTCCAAGCGGCTCGGCATCGAGGAGGGCACGCCCCTGCCCCGCCCGATCATCGAGTTCTGCTACAAGGACGACAAGCTCGGCGATCCGCTGGTCACCGAAGAACACATCATCGCCTTCAACTGGGCGCAGCAGCAGGACATCGACGACATCATCGCGCTGGCGCTGCGGGTCAATGATTTCGTGTCGGGCATGATGATGGGCGTCGGCATCCGGCTGGTGGATTTCAAGATCGAATGCGGGCGCGTGTTCGAGGGCGATTTCCAGCGCATCGTGGTGGCCGACGAGATCAGCCCGGATTCGTGCCGCCTGTGGGACATGCGTTCGGGCGAGAAGCTCGACAAGGACGTGTTCAGGCGCGATCTGGGCAATCTCGCCGACGCCTATTCCGAGGTCGCCTCGCGCCTTGGCATCATGCCGCGCAACGGCGGCGGCAAGACCGGACCCAAGCTGGTCCACTGATTTTCCGCATTTGGCTCGGGGAGGCCTGCCCGGGGCGGGTCTGCACGCGCTTCGCGCCGCGGGGGGGGGCGCCCCTCGGACCCGCGGCGCGAAGCGCGCGCGGGCTCTCGCCATTTCGCGAGAAATACATTAAGGCGCGGGCAGGCGCCAACAGATCGGGGAGACTCACCATGCGGGCTCGCGTTCACATCACTCTCAAGCCCGGCGTGCTCGACCCGCAGGGCGCGGCGATCCGGCATGCGTTGGGCTCGCTCGGCTTTGACGGCGTCAACGAGGTGCGCCAGGGCAAGGTGATCGAACTGGATCTGGCCGACGCGGATCGCGACGCCGCCCATGCGCGGGTGACCGACATGTGCGTCAAGCTGCTGGCCAATGCGGTGATCGAGAATTTCGACGTGGAGATCCTCTGAGCCCATGCGCGCGGCCATGCTCACCGGCTGGCGCCGGGATCTGGAGATCGGCGAGGCGCCCGAGCCCGTCTGCGCCGCGGATGGCGTGGTGCTGCGGGTGATGGCCTGCGGGATCTGCCGCTCCGACTGGCATGGCTGGACCGGGGCGGATCCCGACATCGACCTGCCCCATATCCTTGGCCATGAATTCTGCGGCGAGGTGATCGAGACCGGCGCGAACGTGACCCGCTGGCGGCGCGGCGATCGGGTGATCGCGCCGTTCATCCTCGCCTGCGGGCGCTGCGCCGATTGCGCGCGCGGCCATCAGACCGTGTGCGCGACGCAGATCGTGCCGGGCTTCACCGCGCCGGGCGCCTTCGCCGAGCGCATCGCCGTGCCCCGCGCCGACGCCAATCTCGCCGCCATGCCCGCGGGGCTGGATCCGGGTCTCGCCGCCGCCATGGGCTGCCGGGTGACCACCGCCTGGCACGCGCTGACCGGGCGCGCAGCGCTTGCCCCCGGCGAATGGCTGGTGGTGCACGGGACCGGCGGCGTCGGGCTGTCGGCGGTGATGCTGGGGCTGGCCATGGGCGCGCGGGTGCTGGCCGTGGACGTGACCACGGACAAGCTGGCGCTGGCGGCGCGGCTGGGCGCGACGGCGCTGAACGCCGCCGAATGCCCGGATGTGGGCGCGGCGGCGCGCGAGATCACCGGCGGCGGCGGCCATGTGGCGCTGGACGCGCTGGGGATCGCCGCGACCGCCGAAAACGCCCTGCGATCCCTGCGCCCGCTGGGCCGCTACGTGCAGATCGGCATGCCGGCCGGGGATCACGCCGATCTGGCGCTGCCCATGGACGTGGTCTATGCGCGCCAGCTGGCGCTTTACGGCACCCGCGGCATGCCGGCGTGGAAATTCGACGGGCTGTTCGCGCTGCTGGCCGGCGGGCGGCTCGACCTGTCGCCGCTGATCGCGCGGCGGGTGGGGCTGTCGGACGCGACCGCCGAACTCGCCGCCTTTGACGCCCCCGCGCCGCCGGGGGTGGCGGTGATCACCCGTTTTGACGCCTGACCGAAACCCGACCGGAGGCCCCGCCCATGAAATCCGCCGTCATCGTCTTTCCCGGCTCCAATTGCGATCGCGATCTGGCGGTGGCGCTGGAACGGGCCTCGGGGCGCAGACCCGCGATGGTCTGGCACAAGGACGCGACGCTGCCCGCCGGTCTCGACGTGCTGGCGCTGCCCGGCGGATTTTCCTTTGGCGATTACCTGCGTTGCGGGGCGATTGCGGCGCGGGCCCCGGTGATGCGGGCGGTGGCCGATTTCGCGGCGCGCGGCGGCGTGGTGCTGGGGATCTGCAACGGCTTTCAGGTGCTGATCGAGATGGGGCTGCTGCCGGGCGCGCTGATGCGCAACGCCGGGCTGAAATTCGTCTGCCGCGACGTGGATCTGGCGGTGGAGACCGCCGACAGCCCGTTCACGTCGGCTTACGCGCGCGGCGAGCGCATCCGCGTGCCGCTGGCCCATCACGATGGCGCCTATTTCGCCGATGACGCGCTTTTGGCGCGCCTGCGGGACGAGGACCGAATCGCGTTTTCCTATGGCGGCGACAACCCCAACGGATCGACCGCCGCCATCGCCGGGGTGCTGTCGCGGAACCGCCGGGTTCTGGGCATGATGCCGCATCCCGAGCGGCTCAACGACCCGGCGCTTGGCGGCGAGGACGGGGCGCGGCTGTTCGAAAGCCTGGTCGGGGCGCCGGCCGCGGCCTGAACCGCGCCGCGCCAATGGCGGATCGGGATCCGCCCTACGCCGAATGGCGCGCGAAGGCGCCGGTCACCAGCGCCACGCCAAGGCAGGCGCTGGCCACCGAGGCCGCGCCCATCGGGCTCACCGCCTCGCCCAGCCACAGCCAGCCGCCGAGCGCCGCGCCCACGGGCACCAGCGAGGTGAAGGCGGCGGTGCGCGCCGCCCCCAGCCGGCGCACCGCGTAGCCGAAGCTCGCCACGGCGAGAATGCCCGACAGCACCCCCTGCGACAGCGCGATCCCCGCAAGCGCGCCCGGATCCAGGCTGGCGAGCCGGGTGCCAAGGACCAGCGCGGCCGCGATCAGCGCCGGCGTCGAATACAGGCAGACATAGGCCGTGGCCTCCATGCCGGTGAGTCGGCTCTGGCGATAGGCGAGGGTGAAGGCCGCCCAGCCGATGGCCGAGCCGCTCAGGCAGGCGGCCCCGGTCAGGAACGCCGCGTCGGCGCGCAGGAAGGCCGGGACCACGATCAGCGCGATGCTGAAGGCGATCAACCCCAGCCCCAGCGTCCGCGCCGGCCCGATCCGGCCGTTGGCGCGCCGGTCCCAGACCGCGAGGATCAGCGGCAGCGTCGCGGGCACCATGGGCCCGAACAGCGCCACCGGCACGGTTTCCAGCCCCTTGGCGGTCAGCATCCCGAACCCCGCGCCCCAGCCGACGGTCATCACCGCCAGGGTGGCGGCCTTTTCGCCCCGCGGAAACAGGCCGCGCCTGAAAAAGATCGGCGCCAGCAGCAGCGCCGGCACGCCGTAGCGCATGATGGCGACGTCGAGCGGGGCGACGACGCTGACCTGATCGCGGGTGACGACGATCCATCCCGACCAGATCAGCACCGCGATCGCGGCGGCGCCATGCCCGCGCCAACCGCCTGAATCACCTGTCATCGCCGCATGCCCTCATCGCCGCTTTCCACTGGCGCCGCGCTGCGTTAAAACCCGCCCGAGCAACGACGAGGCCACCATGTCCGCATCACGCCCCCTCTCGCAAGAGCCGATGGTCAATCAGGCGCTGGCCGCCGAGCACGGGCTGAAGCCCGATGAATACCAGCGCATTCTCGACCTTCTGGGCCGGACCCCGAGCTTCACCGAACTGGGGGTGTTCTCGGCGATGTGGAACGAACACTGTTCGTACAAATCCTCGAAAAAATGGCTGCGCACCCTGCCCACGACAGGCCCGCAGGTGATCTGCGGCCCCGGGGAAAACGCCGGCGTCGTCGATATCGGCGTGGACGCGCAGGGCCGTCGCCAGGCGGTGGTGTTCAAGATGGAGAGCCACAACCACCCTTCCTACATCGAGCCCCATCAGGGCGCCGCCACCGGCGTCGGCGGCATCCTGCGCGACGTGTTCACCATGGGCGCGCGGCCGATCGCGGCGATGAACGCGCTGAGCTTCGGCGATCCCTCGCATCCCAAGACCGCGCATCTGGTGCGCGGGGTGGTCGAGGGCGTCGGCGCCTATGGCAACTGCTTCGGGGTGCCCGACCTGGGCGGGGAATTGCGCTTTCACGCCGCCTATAACGGCAATTGCCTGGTCAACGCCTTTGCCGCCGGGCTGGCGCGCGCCGATTCGATTTTCTATTCGGCCGCCTCGGGCGTCGGCATGCCGGTCGTGTATCTGGGGGCCAAGACCGGGCGCGACGGGGTCGGCGGCGCCACCATGGCCTCGGCCGAATTCGACGAGGGCATCGAGGAAAAGCGCCCCACGGTGCAAGTGGGCGACCCGTTCACCGAAAAGCGCCTGCTGGAGGCCTGTCTGGAGCTGATGGACTCCGGCGCGGTGATCTCGATCCAGGACATGGGCGCCGCGGGGCTGACCTGTTCGGCGGTGGAGATGGGCGACAAGGGCGGGCTCGGCGTGGCGCTGGATCTGGAAAAGGTGCCCACGCGCGAACCCGACATGACCGCCTATGAAATGATGCTGTCGGAAAGTCAGGAGCGCATGCTGATGGTGCTGCGCCCCGAACGCGAGGCCGACGCGAAGGCCATATTCGACAAGTGGGATCTGGATTTCGCCGTGGTCGGCGAGACCATCGCCGAGGACCGGTTCCTGATCCGCCTGCATGGCGAGGTGAAGGCCGATCTGCCGCTGAAGGCGCTGTCGGGCGAGGCCCCGGAATACGACCGCCCCTGGGTCGAGACCCCGGCGCCCGCGCCGCTGGGCGACGCCCCGGCGATGGACCCGGCGATGGACCCGGCCGAAGCGCTGCTGGCGTTGGCGGGATCGCCGAATTACTGTTCGCGCGCCTGGGTGTGGGAACAATACGACCACATGGTGATGGCCGACACCGTGGTGCGCCCCGGGTCGGATGCGGCGGTGGTGCGGGTGCACGGGACCGGCAAGGCGCTGGCCTTCACCTCGGACGTGACGCCGCGCTATTGCCGCGCCAATCCGCGCCAGGGGGGGCGGCAGGCGGTGGCCGAGGCGTATCGCAATCTCTGCGCCACCGGCGCCAAGCCTTTGGCGACAACAGATAATCTCAATTTCGGCAACCCCGAGAAACCCGAGATCATGGGCCAGCTCGTCGGTTGCATCGAGGGCATCGGCGAGGCCTGTCTGGCGCTCGACATGCCGATCGTGTCGGGCAATGTCTCGCTCTACAACGAGACCGACGGCGTGGGCATCCTGCCGACCCCGACCATCGGCGCGGTGGGGCTGCTCGACGACCTGTCGCAGCTGATCCGCATGGCGCCGCGCGACGGCGACGCGCTGGTCCTGCTTGGGGATCCGGGCGCGGGGCATCTGGGCCAGTCCGCCTGGCTCGCCGAACTGTTCGGGCGCGAAGAGGGCGACGCGCCGCCCGTCGACCTCGCCGCCGAGCGCCGCGCCGGGGACCTGGTGCGCGCATTGCACGCCGGGAAGCTGATCTCGGCGGCGCATGACCTGTCCGATGGCGGGCTGGCGCTGGCGGCGGCGGAAATGGCGCTGGCCTGCGGCGCCGGCGCAATGATCGAGGCCGACGACGCGCAGCCCGCCGCCAACTGGTTCTTCGGCGAGGATCAGGGGCGCTATCTGGTGGCCTGCGCGCCCGCCGACGCCGGCGCCGTGCTGGCGCAGGCGCGGGGCGCCGGGGTCGCGGCAAGGCGCGTCGGGGCGATGGGCGGCAAGGACATGCGCCTTGGCGACAGCGCGGTCGCGCTCGCCGATCTGGCTGCGGCTCATGCAAGCGCCCTGCCCCGGATGCTCGACGCCTAGGGCCCCGCGCCGGCGATCAGGCGCGAAGGTCATCAGCCGTTTTCAGGCTGGCGACATCCCGACCATGCGATGCTGCTCCGACAGATTGGATCCCTCTATCGATTGGAGCTTGAATCATGGCCGCCCCCAACGACGCCTGCCCCGCCCCCTACAAGACCAGCTACGGCAGCGAATGGAGCGATCCCTCCGTCTCCGCCTGCCGCGCCGATGTGAGCATCAGCTTTGACGGCAAGAACCTGTATATCTGGCGCAAGAACAAGAAATACGTCAGTTTCCCGGCGGTCTCGGGAAAACCGGTGAAGACGCCCGGCGGCAAGACCGGCTTCGACTATTCGACCGACCGTCAGGGCATGCCCGGAATCGGCCCCATCCCCGCCGGCGACTACTGGATCAATCCCAGCGAGATGTGGGAGAACGCCTGGTACAAGCCCGCCAGCGACGCCGCCTGGGGCACGCACCGGATCACCATCCATCCCTACAAGCGCACCGACACCAGCTGTCGCGGCGGGTTCTTCATCCATGGCGGCGACACCCCCGGCAGCGCGGGATGCATCGACCTGACCAGCTGGATGTCGTTCTTCGTCAAGGAATTGAAGGATGCGGTGGGCAACGGCCCCGATTGCCACGTGCAGCTGATCGCGGCCTACAAATGAACGCCCGCGCGGTGTTCCTGGCGCTCGCCGCGCTGGCGCTGGTCGTGGTCGTCTGGCTGTCGGCGACGGCGCTGCTGGAGGCGTATGGCGACGGCCCGCCCTATTACGGGCGCAGCGTGAACATGGACAAATGGCGCCATCCGGGCGGATATCTCGCGGCGGTGATCATCCCCGGCGCCGCGGTCATCGCGGCGCTGCTGTGGCTGGCGCGCGGGGGTCGCCGCGACGGCGGCTGATCGCCGCGCCGCCCTGACCTCGACGATTTTCGTCGGGCATTGCGCCTTGCCCAACGCCGCACGCCGGTCTACATGCGAGAGAACGCATGACAACCAAGGAGAGCGGCCCATGGCGATGGAAGCGGCACTGATCGAACGGCTCATCCGCGAGGCGTTCCCCTCCGCCCAGATCGAGATCACCGATCTGGCGGGCGACGGCGATCACTTCGCCGCCAGCGTCATCGCCGAGGAATTCCGCGACATGAACCGCGTGCAGCAGCAGCGCGCCGTCTACGCCGCGCTCAAGGGCCGCATGGGGGGCGATCTGCACGCGCTGGCGCTGACCACCCGCGCGCCCGATCCCGCATAGCCCCGATCCGATCCCGTCACCCGACCCCATTCCCCGATCTCATTTTCCGGCCGGGCGCCCGCAACGCCCCCGGAACCGACCAAGGAGCCGAGCCAATGACCAATTCCGCTCAGGAAACCATCAAGACCGATATCGAGGCCAATGACGTGGTGCTGTTCATGAAGGGCACCGCCACCGCGCCGCAATGCGGGTTCTCCTCGCGCGTGGCCGGGGTGCTGAACTACATGGGCGTCGATTTCAAGGACGTGAACGTGCTGGCCGACGAGGCGGTGCGCGAGGGCGTGAAGGCGTTCTCGGACTGGCCGACGATCCCGCAGCTCTACGTCAAGGGCGAGTTCGTGGGCGGCTGCGACATCATCACCGAAATGACCCTGTCCGGCGAGCTTGACGAATTGTTCGAAAAAACCGGCGTCGCCTATTCCAAGGAGGCCGCCGACAAGATCCGCCAGGCCAACGCCGAAGGCGCCGCCTGAGGTCGCCGGGCGTCACCCGACGCGATCCGCGCAAGCGCCGCGCCCCGGACCCGGGGCGCGGCGTTTTGCCGTTGCGGGGATGGCGGCGGCCCGGAAGGGCGGCTCAGGCGGCGGCGCCGCCGTTGATCCCGGCGATCATGCTCCGCAGCTTTTGCGTCGCGGCCTCGAAAGCCGCCAGCGCCTCGGCCTCGCCGGCCTCGGCCTGCGCCAGCCGCGCCTCCGCCGCTTCGGCGCGCGCGGTCATGGCCTCCAGCGCCGCGCGCAGGTCGTCATCGGCCGGCGCATCCGCCTTCGGGGCCGCGAACAGCCCGTCGGACGCCGCCGCGCCGCCGCCGGTCCGCGCACGCGCCAGTTCGGCCCGCGCCCCGTGCAGCTTGTCGGCGGTCATCAGCCCCGCCATCAGCAGCAGCCGCCCCTCGGGCAGCGCCGTGAACTGGCGGCGCAGCGCGTCGGCCTCGCTGGCGAGCAGCCCCGCCACCTCGGCCAGATGCGGCTCCTCGCCATCCTTGCAGGCGACCGCATAGCCGCGCCCGCCGACGGAAATCTGCAATTCAGCCATGGCATTCGCCTCCGCTCACGCGCGGCGTCGGGGTCGTCCCGCGCCGCCTCGTCACACCACGGCGCGCAGCTCGGTGAGCGCGCCCTCGATCATCTCGGCGTCGGTTTCGCGCGCCGCGCGCAGGGCCGCCAGTTCGCCGGTCAGGCGCGCCCGTTCGGCCTCCAGCCCCGCGATGCGGGCTTCCAGCGCCGCGATCGCGTCGGCCTGCGCGCCCGCCGGCGCGCTGCCGGCGATCACCGCCTCCAATTCGCCAAGCGCGGCCGAAAACGCCCGCCGCGCCGCCTTCACCCTGTCCGAACCCGCCGCCCTGTCTTTGCCCGCAGTCACGCCCGCGCCTCCCGCCTGACCGGCCCGGCGCCGCGCGCCCGGCCCCTTCGCCACCCGTTCGCGGATCGAATCAGGTCGCCGCGCCCATGTCAAACGCCGCGTTGCGCGGGCGCCGCCACGGGCCGCGCCGCGCGCGCGCCATGCCCGGCGCCAAAGCGGTTTCGCGTCGCAAGCGACATTCAGGCGCTTGACCGGGCGCGGGGCGATGCGCAATGTGCGCGCGAAAACCGCCCGTCCGGCGACCGCGCCCCCCGTATCGGTCCGGTCACGCGGCCGGTCGTCCGGGCGCGCGCCAGCCCGCCCCAGGACGACCGGCGCACCATGTCAATCGGCCCCCTCCCCGGCCCTCCAGCCAGAAAGACGACGCAAGTGGACATTTCCGAACTTCGCGCCCAGCACCCCGAGCACTGGAACAAGGCCGCCGCCCTGCGGGTGCTGGCCATGGACGCGGTGCAGGCCGCCAGGTCCGGGCATCCCGGCATGCCCATGGGCATGGCGGACGTGGCCACCGTGCTTTACGAAAAGCACCTGAAATTCCACGGGCCGACCCCGGACTGGCCGGATCGCGACCGCTTCGTGCTGAGCGCCGGGCACGGGTCCATGCTGCTCTACGGATTGCTGCACCTGACCGGCGCGCCGGGCATGACCATGGAGGAGCTGCGCAATTTCCGCCAGTGGGGCGCCAAGACCGCCGGGCATCCCGAATACGGGCACGCGCCGGGAATCGAGACCACCACCGGCCCGCTGGGCCAGGGCCTCGCCACCGCCGTGGGCATGGCCATGGCCGAACAATCCATGGCGGCGCGATTCGGCAGGAAGGTCGTTGATCACCACACCTACGTGATCGCCGGCGACGGCTGCCTGATGGAGGGAATCAGCCACGAGGCCATCGGCCTCGCCGGCAAGCAGCGGCTCGGCAAGCTGATCGTGCTCTGGGACGACAACGGCATTTCCATCGACGGCAGCGTGTCGCTGTCCGACGTCACCGATCAGCAGGCGCGCTTCGCCGCCGCGGGCTGGTCGGTGTTTTCCTGCGACGGCCATGACCCCGAGGCGATCGACGCCGCGATCACCGCGGCCAGGCAGACCGACACCCCGTCGCTGATCGACTGCAAGACCCATATCGGCTTCGGCTCGCCGGCCAAGCAGGACACCGCCGGCGCCCATGGCGCGCCGCTGGGCGAGGCCGAGATCGCCAGGGTGCGCGAGATCTACGGCTGGAGCAGCCCGCCCTTCGCGATCCCCGACGACATCGCCGCCGGCTGGCGCGCGATCGGCGACCGCGGCGCGGGCGCCATGGCCGACTGGCGGGGCCGGCTCGGCGCGCTGTCGGCCGCCCGGCAGGCGGAATTCGCCCGGGTCATCGCCGGCGAGCCGCCCAGGAAGCTGGCCGCCGCGGTGCGCAAGCTGAAACGCCGGATTTCCGAGGAGCAGCCGAAGCTCGCCACCCGCAAGGCGTCGGAAAACGCGCTGGCGGCGATCAATCCGGTGATGCCGGAAAGCATCGGCGGCTCGGCCGATCTCACCGGCTCCAACAACACCCTGACCCCGGATCTGGGCGTGTTCGACGCCGACAACCGCAAGGGGCGCTACGTTTACTACGGCATCCGCGAACACGGCATGGCTGCGGCGATGAACGGCATGGCGCTGCATGGCGGGGTCGCGCCCTATGGCGGCACCTTCATGGTGTTTTCGGACTACGCGCGCGGCGCCATGCGGCTGTCGGCGCTGATGGGGGTGCGGGTGACCTATGTGCTGACCCATGACAGCATCGGGCTGGGCGAGGACGGCCCCACCCACCAGCCGGTCGAACATCTGGCCATGCTGCGCGCCACCCCCAACATGAACGTGTTCCGCCCCGCCGACGCGGTGGAGACCGCCGAGGCCTGGGAAATCGCCATGGGGGCCGGGACCACCCCCTCGGCGCTGGCGCTGACCCGTCAGGGACTGACGACCCTGCGCGTGAAGCACACCAACAAGAACCTCACCGCCCAGGGGGCCTATGTGCTCGCCGACGCCGATCACAAGCGCCGCGCGATCCTGATGGCCACCGGCTCCGAGGTCGAGATCGCCATGGCGGCGCGGGAACTGCTGGAGGCCGAAGGCATCGGGACCCGCGTGGTGTCCATGCCCTGCTGGGAACTGTTCGCGGCCCAGGACGAGGCCTATCGCCGCCGGGTGCTGCCCGCCGGCCCGGTGCGCGTCGGGGTCGAGGCCGCGGTGCGCTTCGGCTGGGACCGCTGGCTGTGCGGCGAGCGCGGCGCGGTGAAGAAGGCCGGGTTCGTGGGCATGGAGGGTTTTGGCGCCTCGGCCCCGATCGCCGATCTGTACCGCGAATTCGGCATCACCGCCGAGGCGGTGGCCGAAAAGGTCAGGGCGCTGCTGTAGCCGCGGCGCGCAAAGCCGACTCGGCTCCTGCAAAGGTCCTGCGCCAAAACGCGGCTTCCCCGGCGCCGCGCCGGCGGCTATAAGCGCGGCGACTGCATGGTTTCACCCGGTCACCAATGGCCGGATCACAATCGAAGGACGGCAATATGGCGGTAAAGGTCGCGATCAACGGTTTTGGGCGCATCGGGCGCAACGTGCTGCGGGCGATCATCGAGTCGGGCCGCACCGATATCGAGGTGGTGGCGATCAACGACCTGGGCCCGGTCGAAACCAACGCCCACCTGCTGCGCTATGACAGCGTGCATGGCCGCTTCCCCGCCACGGTGACCGTCAGCGGCGACACCATCGACGTGGGCCGGGGGCCGATCCGCATCACCGCCATCCGCAACCCCGCCGAACTGCCCTGGGGCGATGTCGACGTGGCCATGGAATGCACCGGCATCTTCGCCTCGCGCGACAAGGCCGCGATCCATCTGCAGAACGGCGCCAAGCGGGTGCTGGTCTCCGCCCCTGCCGGCGGCGCCGACAAGACCATCGTCTTCGGCGTCAACGACGGCGCGCTGAGCGCCGATGACGTGGTGGTGTCCAACGCCTCCTGCACCACCAACTGCCTCTCGCCCGTGGTCTACGTGCTCAACAAGACCATCGGCATCGAGAAGGGGTTCATGACCACCATCCACTCCTACACCGGCGATCAGCCGACGCTCGACACCATGCACAAGGATCTCTATCGCGGCCGCGCGGCGGCGATGTCGATGATCCCGACCTCCACCGGCGCCGCCAAGGCGGTGGGGCTGGTGCTGCCGGACCTGAACGGCAAGCTCGACGGCGTGGCGATCCGGGTGCCGACGCCCAATGTCTCGGTGGTGGACCTGACCTTCATCGCGGCGCGCGACACTTCGGTGGACGAGATCAACGCCGCCATCCGCGAGGCCGCGAATGGCGAGTTGAAAGGCGTGCTCGGCTTCACGGACGAGCCGCTGGTGTCCATGGATTTCAACCATGACCCCCATTCCTCGGTGTTCCACATGGACCAGACCAAGGTGATGGATGGGCGCATGTGCCGGATCCTGACCTGGTATGACAACGAATGGGGCTTTTCGAACCGCATGAGCGACACCGCGGTCGCCATGGCGAAATTCCTCTGACGGCTTGCGCCTGATCGCCGCTTGCCGCTCCCGACCGGGGGCGGCCGGTTGCGCATCCGCGCGCCGGACCGGGCGCAAGCCCGGCCTGTGGGTCGATCCAATGCATCAAGAAAACCGACCGGGAGAGGCTGAATGACCTTCAAGACCCTCGACGATCTGGATTTTTCGCAAAAAACCGCGCTGGTGCGCGTTGACGTCAACGTGCCCATGCGCGACGGCAAGGTCACCGACGACACCCGCATCCGCGCGGTGCTGCCGACGATCCGCGACATCCTCGCGCGGGGCGGCAAGCCGGTGCTGCTGGCGCATTTCGGCCGGCCCAAGGGCAGGCCCGTGGCGGAGATGTCGCTGGCCCCGCTGCGCGCCGCGATCGAGACGGCGCTGGGCGCGCCGGTGAAGTTCGCCCCCGACTGCGTCGGCGCCCCGGCGGCCGAGGCCGTTGCCGCGCTGGCCCCGGGCGAGACGCTGCTGCTCGAAAACACCCGGTTTCATCCCGGCGAGGAGGCCAACGATCCCGCTTTCGCCGACGCCCTCGCCGCGCTGGGCGATGTCTATGTCAACGACGCCTTCTCCGCCGCGCACCGCGCCCACGCCTCCACCGAGGGCCTGGCGCGCCGCCTGCCCGCCGCCGCCGGACGCCTGATGCAAAAGGAGCTCGAGGCCCTGTCCGCGGCGCTCGAAAACCCCGCGCATCCGGTGATCGCCGTGGTCGGCGGCGCGAAGGTGTCGACGAAGCTCGACCTGCTGGGCAACCTGCTGGAAAAGGTCGATCAGATCATCATTGGCGGCGGCATGGCCAACACCTTTCTGGCGGCCCGGGGCGTCGATGTCGGCAAGTCGCTCTGCGAACATGATCTGGGCGCCACGGCGCGCGAGATCATCGCCCGGGCGGCCGAGAAAGGCTGTGAGATCGTGCTGCCCGCCGACGTGGTGGTGGCCCGCGAATTCAAGGCCGGCGCGGCAAGCCGGATCGTGCCGGCCGACGCCTGCCCCCCCGACGCGATGATCCTCGACGCCGGGCCGCAGGCCGTGGCCGACATCGCCGCGCGGTTCGCGCAGGCTGAGACCCTGGTCTGGAACGGACCGCTGGGGGCGTTCGAGATCGAGCCCTTCAACGCCGCCACCGACGCCGCCGCGCTGAAGGCGGCGGAGTTGACCGAGGCGGGCAAGCTGCTGTCGGTCGCCGGCGGCGGCGACACGGTGGCGGCGCTGAACGCCTCGGGCGCCGGGGCGCGCTTCACCTATGTCTCCACCGCCGGGGGCGCGTTCCTGGAATGGCTCGAAGGCAAGACCCTGCCCGGGATCGCCGCGCTCTCCGAGTGAGCGCGGCGCATTCCCCGACGCGGCGAAGCCGCGAGGGCGCGCGCAACACCATCCCAGGCAGCTGATCCGGGGGGCGGCTCTCCCGCCCGTCGGGGCCGCCCTGCAGGCGGCGCCTCCCGTTGGGCCCGGCCGCGACGGCTGAACGCCGCGCGGCGCCCGGCTGGCGCCGGGGCGGGGCGCCGGACCCGCAGCCGGTCGCAAAACGACGACAATTGCACGGAAAGTCTTTTTTCGAGATCGAATCCCGGCGACACTGCCGCCGCCCCCGGGCCCGACCCCCGGCCCGGCGCGCGCCCGGCCCCGGCGCGGCGCCCCCGGAGCCGGGCGCCCGCCGGATCGACCATTGAAAGGAAAACCGGATGTTTCGCCAGACGCCCCGCCAGACCAGCAGATCCTCGCGTCGCGGCACGCGCGCGGGGTTTCTCGCCGCCTGTTCGCTGATCGCCGTTGCCGCCGCCGCGCCGCTCGCCGCCCAGCCGGCGCCCAAAGGCCCGATGATCTGGGACGCGTTCTCCATGCAATCGCTGTCGCGCTTCCTGGCGCAGACCGCGA
This sequence comes from Oceanicella sp., assembly GCF_056449545.1. Taxonomy (NCBI): domain Bacteria; kingdom Pseudomonadati; phylum Pseudomonadota; class Alphaproteobacteria; order Rhodobacterales; family Paracoccaceae; genus Oceanicella; species Oceanicella sp. The sequence continues at coordinate 60,783 of NZ_JBWOMN010000086.1, forward strand.
TCCTGTCGCTGCGCTCGACCATGGATCTGACCTACGAGGCGATGACCGTGTCGCCGGACGGGCGCGAGGTCGGCCTCACCGGGCTTGTGGTCCACCTGCCGCTGCCCGACAGTCCGGAGGGAACCTGCCCGGTCTCGGCGGACCGGCTGGACATTTCCAACCGTCAGGTCGGCGACAATTCAAGGGTGCATCTCGACTTCACCGGCGTGTCGGCGCCGCTGTCATGCCTGCCCGAGGAGGCCGCCGGCGGCGTGTCCATGGTCGGATATGACGCCATCATCGCCGATCTGATCTCGGTCGACCTTGCCTATGAAATGGGGTCGAGCGCGTTTGACTTCGCCATGCAGGCGGCATTGCGCAACGCCGGTGCGATCAGCGTGGAGGCCAATTTCGACTATGTCTGGCTGCGCGAGAATTTCGACGGCGACGACCCCGTGCCGGTGGCGATCCTGCGCGCCGCCTCGATTTCCTACGAGGAGGGCGGGCTGATCGGCCGCATCCGGCCCATCGTCCCGCCCGAAGCCTTCGATTTCGACGCCGCCGACGCCATCGTCGGCGGTTTCATGCGCCAGGCGCTGAGCGAGGGCGGGCAGCGCCCCCTGAGCCCCGAAGAATCGCAATTCGTCGACGCGGCCGCGGCGGCGGTGAAGCGGCTGCTCAACGAGGGCGGCAGGCTCACCATCGCCGCCGCGCCGGATCAGCCCATGCGCATCGATGAAAACACCCTCGACGCTTTCGAAGACCCGGCGGCGGCGATCACGGCGCTGTCGCTGACCGCCTCCGCCGCGCCCTCCGCCGACCCGGCGACGCTGCTGAGCGGCGCGGATCTGGCCGAGGCGATTCAGGGCGGCGCCCTGGCCGGCGCCAACCGGCGCGCCGCCGGGCTGGCGCTGCTGACCGGCGTCGGCGCGCCGCGCGCGACCGCGACCGGGGCCGCGTTGCTCGCCCCGCTGGCGCGCGAGGATGTCGGCGTGGCGGCGGCGCTGGCCCAAGCGCTGGCGGATCGCGACCCCGAGGCCGCCTACGCCCATGCGCTGTTCGCGGCCGGGGGCGGCGCCGACGGCGCCCCGGGGATGCGCGACAGCATCGAGGCCGGGCTGTCCACCGCCGCAATCCTGCGCGCGCAGGACGAGGCCGAGCCGACGACCGCGCCGCTGGACGCCGCCATGGCCGCCGCGGCCTCGGGCGGCCTGCCGGGCCTGCGCACGGCGGCGCTGGCCGCGGCCGCAGGGCTCGACGAACCGCGCAGCTATTCGCGGGCCTATCTTTACGCCACCCTGGCGGCGGCCAGCGGCGACGCCGCCTCGGCGGCGCTGCGCGACCGGATCGCGCGCCGCCTGACCCAGCTTGGCCCCGAGGACTGGCGCAAGCGCGAGGCGCTTCTGGACGCGGCGGCGCTTGACGTCTGGACCAGGGGCGAGCTTGTCGCGGCGCTCACCGGCCCGGCGCGTTAGCCGCCTCGCGGCGCGGTCCTGCGCGCGCCGCCGGACCGGCGGCGGCGTTCGCCCGTGGCGCCGCCGCGCAGGTCTGGCATGACGCGCGGCGCGCGATCGCCGGGACCTCACGCCCACTTGACCGCGACGACCGCGCCGGGTTAGGCGGATCGCCAGCGGCCCGGATCCACCGCGCGGATCCTGCCGCGGCACACGCCGAAAACCGCCCGCCCGCCCGCGCGAAACGCTCCGTCAAGCCGAACCGCGCAAGACATTTTCGAAACCGCCGAGGGAAGCCATGAAATCCACCCGCATCGTCCAGAAGATCCTGTCCCATTACGAATCCGACAACGCCGGCGTGAAAGGCAACCTGTGCCGCATGTTGATGAACGGCAAGCTCGGCGGCACCGGCAAGATGATCATTCTGCCCGTGGATCAAGGGTTTGAGCATGGCCCGGCGCGATCCTTCGCGCCCAATCCGGCGGCCTATGACCCGCATTACCACTACCAGCTGGCCATTGATGCCGGGCTCAACGCCTACGCCGCGCCGCTGGGCATGCTGGAGGCCGGCGCCGACACCTTCGCCGGGCAGATCCCCACCATCCTGAAGGTCAATTCCGCCAATTCGCTGATCCCGGACGAGGCGTTCAAGGATCAGGCGATCACCGCCTCGGTTGGCGACGCGCTGCGCATCGGCGCCGCCTGCATCGGCTTCACGATCTATCCTGGCTCCACGATGGGGCTTGAGATGTTCGAGGAGATCAGGGAGATGCGCGAGGAGGCCGCCGAGGCCGGCATCGCCACGGTGATCTGGTCCTATCCGCGCGGCGAGGCGCTGACCAAGGACGGCGAGACCGCCATCGACATCGCCGCCTACGCGGCGCAGATCGCGGCGTTGCTGGGCGCGCATATCATAAAAATCAAGCTCTCCACCGATCATCTGGAACTCGGCGAGGCCAAGAAGGTCTACGAGGCCGAAAACATCGACATCTCCAGCCAGGCCGCGCGGGTGCGCCACTGCATGCAGTCGGCGTTCAACGGGCGGCGGATCGTGGTGTTCTCGGGCGGCTCGAAGAAGGGCGCGAGCTCGGTCTATGACGACGCGCGCGCCATCCGCGACGGCGGCGGCAACGGGTCGATCATCGGGCGCAACACCTTCCAGCGCTCGCGCGAGGACGCGCTGAAGATGCTGGGCGACCTGATGGACATCTATCGCGGCAAGGCCTGAGCTTCCCGCCCTGACCCGGCGTCGATTGGCCGGCCTCCCGCGCGGAGGCCGGCTTTTCCGTCTGGCCGGCTTGTTTTCGGGGGCGGGGACTTTACCGGATATTCACCGTGACGGGGTTGACTGAGCGGGACATCAACCCGGACTGGAGCCCCGTCATGCCCGACCCCTCGCCGCCGCCCGTGGTCAGCCTGTGGATCGGCGGGCCGCTGAGCTTCATCGAACAGCTCTGCCTCGCCAGCCATGTGCGCGCCGGACATCGCGTGACGCTCTACAGCTATGAACCGATCCCGAACCTGCCCGAAGGCGTGCGCATCGCCGACGCGGGCGAGATACTCGAGGGCGACAACATCCTCACCCACGGGCGCACCGGCAGCCCGGCGCTGCAATCCGACCGGTTCCGGTTTCTGCTGCTGGCGGCGGAGCCCGGCGCGATCTGGGCCGACACCGACGCCCTGTGCCTGCGCCCGCTGACCCCGGTGGAGGGGCATCTGCATGGCTGGGAATCGCCGCACCGGATCAATGGCGGCGTGCTGGCCCTGCCGCCGGAAAGCGCGGCCCTTGCCGAGCTGCTGGATTTCACCGACGATCAGCATCCGATCCCGCCATGGTTCCCCGCCGATCAGCGGGCCGAACTGGCGCAGGCGCGCGACGCCGGCGCGCCGGTGCATGCGGGCGAACTGTCCTGGGGAATCTGGGGGCCGCAGGCGCTGACGCATTTCCTGCAGGCCACCGGCGAGGTCCGCTTCAGCCTTCCGACCGAGGCGCTGTATCCGATCCCTTTCGCCAAGCGCCGGCAATTGCTGAAACCGGGGCGCAGGGTGGACCGGCAGCTGAACGAGCGCACCCAGTCGGTGCATCTCTACGGGCGACGCCTGCGCGCGCGGCTGGTGGAGCGCGAAGGCGGGCTGCCTCACGAGGACAGCTATCTGGGCCGGGCGCTGCGGGATTACGGCATCGACCCGCGCGCCGCGCCGATCCGTCTGCCGCCGCGGCGCGAGGCCGCCTGACGCCAGCCGGCGGGGACCGGGGTTTGCGGCGGCCGCGCGCCGCCAGTCGCCGATCCGATGGCGCGAAGCTCCCTGCCGCGCCGCCCTGCATGCCGGACCTGAACCCGGTCGGCGATGTCTGGCGGTTCATGCGCGACGACAGGCGCGCCATCCCGGCCTTCCAGCGCTGCGGCGAACGCGCCGCCGCCCAGTGCGGCGAGGCCAGAAACCAGCTCACGGGCCAGCCAAGGCGCATCGCCTCGACCCCCCCGGAGGGCCAAGGCGCTTGAATTCCGAGCCTCGCGCATTGGCCAAGACATGGCAGCCGGCCTGCCCCCGTGCGCCCGGGACTCGCCCGCGCGGGCGCCCGCCAGGACAACGGCCGGCGCGCCCTCAGCCGCCGTCGGCGTCGTCAAACGCCGCCAGACCGGCCTCGATCCTGCCGCCGGTGACGATTTCGCCGCCGCAGGTCAGCCAGGCATGGGCGACGAGATCGCCCGCCCCGTCGCGCCGCGCGCCGAGGCGCAGCGCGCTGTCCCGGCCCTCGGCCTCCAGCCACATCTTTCCGGCCAGCGCCTGCACCAGACAATCCGAACGCCAGGGCAGGCGGCGCGACACCGCCAGCAGCGCCCAGCGGATCGCCGCGTTCGGGGTCGCCGCCCGCCGGCCCGGCTTTGGCGCGGGCGCGCGCAGCCGCGCCATGATCCCGGGCGCGTCAAGTCGCAGATGCAGCGCCTTGGCGCGCAGCAGCAGGCCCGCGGCGCGCAGCAAGTGCCGCCATTCCGCCGCCGTCAGCCGCCATAGCCGCGAAACCCGACGCCTTGCGGTCATGAGCGACCGCCCGCGCCCGGCGCCGCGTCCGGCCCCGGCCCCGAAGCCGCCCCGGTTTCCGCGCCCGCCACGCCGTCGCCCGCGGCGGCCATCCGGCCGAGAAAGCCGTGGGCGCTCATCTGCGCCGCCGAACCCTGCGCCGTAAGGCGGCCTTCCTCGATCACCGCGATGCGATCCACCCAGCGCACCGAGGACAGGCGGTGGGCGATCACCAGAATCGTCATTTCGCCGCGCAGCTCGGCCAGCCGTCCGACGATCGCCGCCTCGTCGAGCGGGTTCATGGCGCTGGTGGCCTCGTCGAGCACCAGGAAGCGCGGCGCGCGCAGGATGGCGCGGGCAAGGCAGATCCGCTGCCGCTCGCCCGCCGAAAGCAGATCGCCGCGATCGCCGACCAGCGCGTCGAGCCCGCCGGGCATTTTCTTCGCCCGCGCCGAAAACCCCACCAGATCGAGCGCCGCCCACAGCGCCGCGTCGTCGCGCCGCGCGCCGCCCATGGCGAGGTTGGCGCGCAGCGTGTCGGGAACCAGGAAGTCATCGCGGCTGACCAGCGCCACAGCGCCGCGCCACGCCGCCAGATCCGTTTCCTTCAGCGCCACGCCGTCCACCTCCAGCGCGCCCCGGTCCGGGGGCAGAAGCCCGCAAAGCATGTCCGCCAGCGTGGTCTTGCCGGCCCCCGACAACCCCAGCAGCGCCGTCGCCTGTCCGGCGGGCAGGTCCAGCGACACCCCGTCCAGCGCCGGGACCGAGGCGCCCGGATAGGCGTAGCTCAGCCCCTTCGCGGCAATCCGCGGCGGCCCGGCGGCGGCGATCGCGGCGACGCCTTCGGCGCGCGGTTCGGCGGCGGCGCGGAATTCGGCCACCTGGCGTTCGTATTCGGCGAAGGCGCCGGAGGTTGCGATCAGTTCCTGCATCAGCGAATGCGCCGCCATCAGGCGCGGCAGCAGGCGCATGAACAACACCACGATCACCGCGCCCTCGCCCAGCGTCATGGACGACCCGGCGGCGAACCAGATGATCGCCGCCAGCGCCAGCGCGCCGCCAAGCTGGTGCACCAGATCCGATTGCAGCCCGATCAGCGCCACCCGCCGCGCCATGTCCGCCTGCCGGCGCGACACGGCGTCGAAATCGCTGGCGCCCGATCCGCCGCCCCGCCCGGCGCCCAGAAACCGGTCAAGCTTCAGGTTGTCGAGATAGCGCGCCACATGGTCGTAGAGCCGCTGGGTGACGCGAAAGGTCTCTCGGCTCTGGCGGGCGATTCGCCGGTCGAACCACAGCATGGGCAGGGCCAGCGCCGCCACCACCAGCGCCACGATCGCCACCATGCGCGCATCCACCGCCAGCGCCAGCCCGCCGGCCACCAGCGCCACGCTCGCCGCCACCGCCAGCCGCAGGGTGATGTCGACCCCGTAGGCAAGCTCGTTCGGGGCCATGGACAGGGCGTGGTGCAATTCGGCGCGCCGGGCGCCCTGCACATGGTCCCAGCGCGCGGCCGAGACTGCGCGGTAAAGCCGCATGCGCAGCTTGTGCAACAACCCGCTCATGATCCGCCCGGAGACCACGCCAAAGGCGAAAGTGGCAAGCGCGCGCCCCGCCACCGCCAGCAGGAACAGCCCCAGCAGCATGTTGAACGAAGGCGGCGCGCCCAGCGCGCCTTCGATCCACAGGAACGGGCCGGATTCGGTCGCGCCGTCGAGCCCGGCGATGGAGACCAGCCCCGCGAGGCTCACCAGCCCCAGCCCCTCGGTGGCGGTGAGCAGCGCCAGCAGCGCCAGTCCCATGGCGCTGCCGCGCGGCTCCAGCGACAGGATCAGGCGGATGAATTTCAGCGCCGCCACGCGCGCGCCTCCGACCGCTCGGCGCGCCGGAAGCGCGCCGGAAAACGCCCCGGGCAGCCCAAAAGACAGCGCGACCTCCAGATTCGGGAGGCCGCGCTGTCTTTTGATCCGCTGTCCATGTTCACTGATGCGCGCCCGGATCCGCGCCCGGATCCGCGCCCCGGCGCCAAGCCTACGCGGCGCCTGAGGTCAGGAGCATTTCGCCGTGCTGCCGAACGCCGCGTAGCCGCAGGCGTCGCCCGGGTTCTTCGGCTTGCCGTTCCCCATGGTGACGGTCTTGACGGCGACCTTCTTCAACGCCGGCGCCTGCCAGGCTTTCTTGTGCATTTCCATACCTCGCTATCAAAGCGTCCCCGGTGCGCGAACGGTATCAGCTAGCCTTGGGTTATTAAAGCACTACTTCGGATTTGCGGCAGGCGTTGGGCGTGATTCCGGTCGCCGGATGCAGCGCCGCATTGCTGAACCAAATCCAACGGTTGCATGCGGTTGCGAGCGCGATTCGCAATCGGTGGGGCATTGGGCGCAGGCCTGCGTTCCCATTGATTGCGCATGCGGTCGTAGGATTTGGATTTTTGCGGGGAAATGCGGCGAATTGCAGTCATCCCAAGGCGCCGAACCGGCGCAGTTGCGCTAGCGGCGCGCCGAGAAACGCCGCGGCGGATCGCCGCAGTTCGGCCTGCGCCAGCCGCCGCGCGAGCCCCTCCGCCCCCTGCGCGCCGGCATCGGGTCCGGCGCCGGCCCGGGCAAGCGCCTCGGCGCCCGGCGCGGTGCCGGGCGGATGCGCGAAGACCGCGTGCAGAAACCGCATGTCCTGCGCTGCGACCTCGATCCCGGCGCCGAGGGCCGGCGCCGCGAGGGCGCGCAGCCCCTGCCCCGCCGCCGCCAGCGCCGCGAAGACCGCGTTGAGCCGCGCGCAGGCCGGCGCGGCCGCCGCCGCCTCGGCCTCCGGGGGCGCCGGGGCGACGAGCCCGGCGCCGATCAGCACCGCGACCCGTTCGGCCAGCGATTCGGGCGTCGCGGCGAGCGTCGCCGCGACCTCGGCCAGCCTGCAGGCGCGGCGCGGCGACAGCGCCGCGATCAGCGGGTCGTAGGCCGCGCGCGAAAGACACGCCGCGCCGAGCAGCCCCTCGACGCGATGATCGAAGTGATCGGGGTCGTCGGCCAGCTGCAGACGCAGATCGCCCAGCGGCGGGGCGGCGGCGGGGCCGCCCTCGCGGATGAAGTGGTCGGCGCGAGTCAGGCGGCGGCTCAGCAGATCGGCCAGTTCGGCGCGCAGCCACGGATCCGGCGCGGCGTCGATCAAGGCCTGCTGGTCGGGCGAAAAATCCAGATCCCGCGCCAATCGCGCCGGATCGGCGGGGGCCAGCCGGGTCAGGCCCGCCGGGCGCAGCCGGGCGCCGAGATCGCGGATGGACCCCGGCGCCCACTCGGCCCCGAACCAGTCCCGCGCCGCCAGCGCCGGGGGCAGCGCGCGCAGCTGCGCCAGATGCGCGTCGAACCCGCCATAGGCGCGAAACAGCCCGTGGCATTGGCGCAGCGCCGCTTCCAGATCGGCCAGCGCCGCCTTGGCGCGGGCCGCGTCGGGCATGTCGTCGGGCAGCGCCAGCCAGCGGTTGCGGGCGAGCTGACGCAGGGGCGCCTCCTCGGCGGCGCCGGGCATCACCGCGTGCAGCAGGTGGAACACCCCGCCGGGCGCAAGCTTGCGGGCCAGCAGGCCGACGATGGCGGCCCGCCCGGCCTGCCCGGTCAGGCTCCACCCCGCCGGCATGGCGATCAGGTCGAACATCGGCAGGTCGTCGCGGTTGCAGAACGCCACCAGATCGGCGCAGGCGATGTCGATGCGCAGCCCCGCGGCGGCGGCGACGCCGCGGGCCGCCGCCGCCTCGGTTTCATCCGCCGTCACGCCGTGGCATCGGACGCCCATGGCGGCGAGGATGGCCAGCGTCACCCCGCGCCCGCACCCCAGATGCAGGACGCGGCGCAGGGGGCGCGCCGGGACCCCGGCCAGCGTCAGGGTCGCCGCGACGCGCGCCGGGGCCATGGCGTTGCAGCAGCCCCAATACCCGGGCGCGCCGGCGACATAGGGGATCGGGGCGGGGTCGGCGGCGGGGAAAGCGGGCGCGTCGGGTTGCATGGGCGGCGCCTCGGTTGATCCAGCGGAGCGATTGTGCCACGACCAATAGCCGAAGGCGCGGGGCCGGAACAAGCCGTCCCCCGGACCCGGGCCGCCCCCGGTCGAGACCCCGGCCCCGGACCGGAGCCCAGGCCCGATCCAGGACCCGGCCCGGCCTTTGGTCAATTCGGAGCCCGCCAGATGCCCCCTGCGCCGCGCGCACCGCACAGCGACGACGAACCGCCCGCATGCGGCGCGCGGGGCGATCGCCACGCCGTTCCCCCGGCGGCGCGCCACAGATTCGCCGCCAACGGGCTGGTCTACGCCTCTGCCTGGCCGGCGCCGGGGATGCGCGCGGCGCCGGCGGCGACCCCGCCCGACGCCCCGCCCGGCGCCCCGCCCGACGTGATCGTGATCCCGGGCGAGATCCCGCCGGCGCCGCTCGCCGCCGCGCCGCAGGCCGGGGATTGCCGCCTGCCCGGCCCGGGACGGATCGTCATCGAGGACGCCGCATTTCGGGTGCTGGTCGAGGAGGGGGCGCGGGTCACGCTGGATCTCGGCCCTGCGGTGGGGTCCGGCCAGATCAGCCTGCTGATCGGCTACGCCGCGACCTCGGTGCTGCTGCACCAGCGCGGCGGGCTGCCGCTGCACGCGGCGGCGGCGGTGGGCCCGGGGGGCGGGGCGGCGCTGTTTCTCGGCGGCGCGGGCGCGGGCAAGTCGACGCTGGCGGCGGCGCTGGCGGGGCGCGGCTGGGTGCTGGCGGGCGACGATCTGATCGCGCTGGAGGACGCGCCCGCGCCGGCCATTCACCCCGCCATCTCGGCGGTGAAGCTCTGGCCCGACAGCGCCGGGGCGCTGGGCGCCGGCGCCATGGGCGCGGCCATCGCGGTCGAGGGCCTGTCCAAGGACGTGGTGGCGCTCGCCCCCGACGCGGCGCGCGACCCGCGCTGGCCAGCCCCGCTGAACGCGATTTTCGCGCTCGACTGGCTGCATCCCAGCGACGCGGCGCCTGAGCTTGACCGATTGTCGCCGCTCGACGCCCTGCCGCATCTGCTGGGCGCCGTCCATCGCCCGGCCCTGATGCGCGCGCTGGGGCGAGAGGCTGAAATCATGTCCCGCCTCGCCGCCGTCGCCGCAGCTGTGCCTTGCCATCGCCTGAAGCGTCCGCGATCCTATGCCGGCATGGCGGCGACGCTGGCGCTGATCGCCCAAGCCGCCGCGCCCTTGGCGCCAGATGACACGAGACCCGCATGACCGCCCCCCGATCCGAACCGCAACCAGAGATCCTGCGCCGCCGCCCCGGCGTGCTGGAGGCCCGCGTCAGCGCCGAGGAACTCGTGCTGCTCGGCCCCGACAGCGGCGCCTATCTGGGGCTGAACGCGGTGGCCGCCGACATCTGGGCCAAACTGGCCGAACCCTGCGGGCTGGTCGATCTGGTGGCGGCGCTGGCCGAGGAGTACGACGCGCCGCCGGCGCGGATCGAGGCCGACATCGCGCCGTTCCTGGCCGAGTTGCTCGCCGACGGGGTGATCGAGACCCGCCCCCCCGGCGCGCAGGACCCGGGGCCGGAAGGCGATTGAGCGGGCGGCAACGGCATTTTTTCGGGGCCTTCGATCCGCGCGGTCGTGCGGCGCCGCTCGACGCCGCTTTCGCCGCCATGGCGGCGCCGCTGGCCGCGCCGCGATGGCTGACGCGGGACGCCGCGCCGGGCCCGCATCTGCGGATCGGGCTGCGCGCGCACCGGATCGGCGAGGCCGCGCCGGGCGCGGACCTACTGGCCCCGATGACGGCCCGGCTCGGCGATCTGTTCGCCTATGGCGAAGCGACGCTGTTCAACGCCCCGACGCCCGGGCGCAGGGCGGACCCCGCGCATCCCGCCCCCGTCAGGGCCAACGACGAAAGCGATCTGGCGCCGGTCGCCCGGCTTGCCGGGCTTGCCGGGGGCGACGGCGCGCTCGGCGCGGCGCTGGCCGGCGTCGAGGGCGATTTCGCGCTGGCGCTCTACGATCCGCGCGCGGCGACGCTGGTTCTGGCGCGCGATCATTTCGGCCATGCGCCGCTTTGGCTGGCGCGGCGCGGCGACGGCGTGACCCTGTTCGCCACCTCGCCGCACTGCCTGCTGAACGCGCCCGGGGTGAGCCGCGCGCCGGACCCGGCCTCGCTGGCGCTGTTCCTGGCGATCCGTTCGCCGGGCGCCGGGCATTCCTTTTTCGCCGACATCGCCGAGGTCGCGCCGGCCAGCGTCCTGCGTCTCGGCCTCGAGGGCGGGCGCGCCCGGCGCTACTGGCGCCCGGCGCCGGACACCGCCCTGGCCGACCTGCCCGACGCCGAGATCCTGGACGCGGTGCGCGCCCGCGCCGAGACCGCGATCCTGTCGCGGGCGCCGCGCGGCGCCGCGCCGGCGCTCACGTTCTCGGGCGGGCTCGATTCGGCGCTGATCGCCGCGGTGCTGGCGCGGCGGGGGCCGGTGAACGCCTTCTGTTCGGTGCTGCCCGCGGGCGCCGACCCGGCGCTCAGCGACGAACGCGCCCATCAGCAGGCGCTGAGGGCGCGCTGGCCCGGCGTCACGCTGCATGAGGTGACGGCCGGGGACGCCGATCCGCTCGCCCCCGCCGGTTACTGGTGGGACAAGGCGGCGGCGCCGAACCCGGACGTGATGCATGTCACCTCGCTGCTGCTGGCGCGCGCCGTGGCGGCGCGGGGCGGCGCGGCGCTGCTCAACGGCTTTGGCGGCGATTTCGCACTGTCCTCCCATGGCGACCCGGCGCTGTTCGAATGTCTGATGCAGGGGCGGCTCGCCGCCCTGGGGCCGGAGATCGCCCGCCGCCGCGCCGCCGGGGGGCGGCTGCGCAACATTCTCATCGGCGGGTTTCTGAAGCCGCTGGCGCTTTACGACTGGCATCGCGCGCGCCATCCCGGCGCCGGGGCGGCGCATCTGCCCGGGGGATTGCGCGACAAGCCGCACTGGCGCGCCCGCCTCGCCGAGGCCGGCGGCTCGCTGCATGAACGCTTCGCGCAAAGCCTCGCCGCCGAGGAGGCCGCGGCGCTGGCTCATCTGCCCGCCTGGGCCGTGCAGGATCACGATCTGCCGGGCGGGCGGCGGGTGGCGCAGCGCACGCCGCTGCTCGACGCGCGACTGATCGGCGCGGTGCTGGCGACGCCCGCGCGCCTGAAGCTGGGCCGCGCCCCGGACGGCGCCTGGCGCAACCGCGCGCTGATTCGCTCGTTGCTGCGTCCGCTGGTCCCCGCCTCGATCGCCGAGCGCGTCGACAAGGACCTGTTCCAGCCGGATTTCGCCCGGCTCATGGCCGCCGCCCTGCCGCGCATGCGTCGCGAGGCCCGCGCCTTTTCCGACGATCCGCTGTGGCGCGAAATGGTGGACCCGGCGCGCTACGACGCGGCGCTCGAGGCGGCGCGCCGCGCGCCCCCCGCGCAACTGCTGTCCCATGCCAACGGGGTGATGCTGCCCTGGTTCCTCGGCGCGTTTCTGATGCGATGCGGCCAGCGCCCCTGACGATCCCGCGCCCGGATGTCAATGGCCGCCGCCCGCCCGTCACCCGGCCCCGACGGGCCGCCGCCCGCTGGGCCGCGCCGACAGCGCCGACGCGCGCCGGGTCCCGGCCTCCGGGCTACAGCGCCCGGCGCAGGCGCAACGCCGCGCTGATGGTGCCCTCGTCGAGATAATCCAGCTCGCCCCCCACCGGCACCCCCTGCGCCAGCGAAGTCACCTCCACCCCCGCCAGCATCCCGGCGATGTAATGCGCCGTGGTCTGGCCGTCGATGGTGGCCGAAAGCGCGAGGATCACCTCCGACACGCCCGCGCCCGCCCGCGCCGCCAGCTTGGGCAGGCGCAGTTCCTCGGGGCCGATCCCGTCGAGCGCCGACAGCACGCCGCCCAGCACGTGATACCGCCCCCTGAACGCGCCGGCCCGCTCCATGGCCCAGAGGTCCGCGACATCCTCCACCACGCAGATCACCCCCGCGTCGCGTCGCGGATCGAGACAGACCGCGCAGAGATCCCCCGCGCCGATATTGCCGCATTCGACGCAAGGGCGCACCGCGCGCCCGACCTCGGCCAGCGCCTCGGCCAGCGGTGTCAGCAGCGCCTCGCGCTTCTTCACCAGATGCAGCGCCGCGCGCCGGGCCGACCGCGGCCCCAGCCCGGGCAGCCGGGCCAGCAGCTCGACAAGCCGCTCGATCTCCGCTCCCGCGCCGCCGCCCTGCGGACGCTCCATGGTCATGCTCCCGTTTTGTTCCCGTTTCGCAGGCTGACGCGGCCGGCCGCCGGGGTCAAGCGCCGCGCCGAACCCCGCCAGCCGGACCCCGCCAGCCGAACCCCGCCAGCCGGACCCCGCCAGCCAGTCGGAGCGCCGGCCAAAGGCGCGCGCCCGCCACAGGCGCATGCCGCGCGGCCCCCCGCCTCCGAAGCGGCGGCCAAGGGCGCGGCGTTGCGGCGGGGGCTTGCGCGCCGACGCCGATCAGCCGTCGCGGAACTGCAGGCGGTGCAGATCGGCGTAAAGCCCGCCGCCCGCGAGCAGGTCCTCGTGACGGCCCTGTTCGACGATGCGCCCCCTGTCCATGACCACGATCAGATCGGCGTCGCGGATGGTGGACAGCCGATGCGCGATCACGAAGGTCGTGCGCCCGGCCGCCAACCGCTCCAGCGCCGCGCGCACCGCGTTCTCGCTTTCCGCGTCCAGCGCGCTGGTGGCCTCGTCCAGCAGCAGGATCGGCGCGTCGCGCAGGATCGCGCGGGCGATGGTCAGGCGCTGGCGCTCGCCGCCGGAAAACCGCCCGCCGCGGGGGCCGGCGACGGTGTCGTAGCCCTCGGGCAGCGCCTCGATGAAATCCGCGGCATGGGCGGCGCGGGCGGCGGCGGCGATGGCGGCGCGATCGGCGCCGGGGCGCCCGAATCCGATGTTGCGCGCCACGGTGTCGTCGAAGATCACCGCCTCCTGGCTGACCACCGCCACCTGATCGCGCAGGCTGGCCAGCGTCACCTCGCGCACGTCCACGCCGTCGATCAGCACCCGCCCGCCGGTCGCGTCGTAAAGTCGCGGCACCAGGTTGAAGATCGTCGACTTCCCGGCCCCCGAACGCCCCACCAGCGCCACCCGCGCCCCCGCCGGCACCGTGAGATCGACGCCGCTCAGCGCCCGCGATCCGTCGTCATAGGCGAAGCTGACGTCTTCGAACCGGATCTCGCCCTTGACGCGCGGCAGCGCCGCCGCCCCGGGCCGGTCGGCGATCCTGGGCGCCGCGTCCAGCAAATCAAAGATCCGCTCCGCCGCCGAGGCCCCCTGCAGCACCATCGCGTAAAGGTTGCCGAAAGCGCGCAGCGGCTGCCCGGCGATCAGGAAGGCGGACACGAAAGCCATGAATTCGCCGATGGTGTTGGTCCCGGCCGCGATGCGCATGCCGATGACGTAGAACACCGCCGCCAGGCCGATCCCGGCCAGCGCCTCCAGCGTCGGGTCGATGCGGGCCTTCTGATCGGCGGCGCGCACCTTGAGTTCGCGCAGCGCCTCGAAGCTCTCGCCGGCGCGCTCGTTGAGGTAGTCCTCCAGCCGGTAGGTCTTGGCCAGACGGATGCCCGACAGCCCCTCGTTGATGCGGGCGGTCATCTGCGCCGCCTCCTGCTGGGACCGCTTGGCGATGCGCCGCAGCCGCTGTCCGATGGCGGCGATGGGCAGCGCGGCGAGCGGCAGCGCGATCAGCGCGTACAGCGTCAGCTCCCAGTCGATCCACAGCAGCGAGCCCAAGAGCCCGATCACCGTCAGCCCGTCGCGAATCAGCGCCGTCACCAGCTTTTCCACGGCGCCGCGCACATAGGCGATGTCGGTGGTGAACCGGCTGGCCATGGCCGCCGGGGCCTCGCGGTCCAGCATCGCCAGATCGGCGCGCACCAGCGTCGCGTACATCGCCCGCTGCATGCGCGCGTCGATCTCGGCCAGCATGGAATTGGTCAGCAGGCGATGCGCGTAGAGCGCGCCGGATTTCAGCGTCACCGCGACGATCACCACGATCGGGGCCACGGTGATCACCTCCACGGCCTTGCTCTCGAACCCGTCCAGCGCCCATTTGATCACCACCGGGTAGATCGCCGTGGACCCGGCCACCAGCCCGATCAGCCCCAGATTGACCAGCAGCATCCGCCAATGCGGCGCCAGCCAGTCGCGCCACAGCCGCGCCATGATCGGCCAGACCCGCGCGTCGGGCGCGGCGCCGGTTGCTGCCGGTTTGCTCATCTGGATCGCCTGCGCCTCGTTGCTGCGGCTTGCGGCCCCGGCGCGGGGCGCCGCGCGGCCGTTTCCTGTTCAAGCCTTGTTACCGGCGCCGAAAATGGCCTAGCTGGGCGGCGAAGACCAGACCCATGGTCCCGACCTCAAATCCCGGCCCCACCCGGGCCACCAAGCGAGGCAAGCCGATGTCGCTCCGTTTCGGACGAGAATTCCTGTCCATCCCCGGCCCCAGCGTCATGCCCGACCGGGTGCTCGCCGCCATGCACCGCCCGGCGCCCAACATCTACGAGGGCGATCTGATCGACACCGTTGACGGCATCCTCGCTGATCTCGCCCGCGTGGCCCGCAGCCGGACCGCAAGGCCGATCATCTACGTCGCCAACGGCCACGGGGCCTGGGAAGCGGCGATCGCCAACATGTTTTCGCGCGGCGACAAGGCGCTGGTGCTGAACGCCGGGCGCTTCGGCGCCGGCTGGGCCGAGATGGCGGCGGTCATGGGCGTCGAGGTCGAGATGATCAGCGACGGCGAACGCCGCGCGCTCGATCCCCGGAAACTCGAACAGCGCCTGCGCGCCGATCGCGGGCACGAGATCAAGGCGGTGCTGGCGGTGCAGGTGGACACCGCCTCCTCGGTCACCCAGGACATCCCGGCGGTTCGCGCCGCCATCGACGCCGCCGGCCATCCGGCGCTGCTCGGCGTGGACTGCGTCGCCTCGCTGGGCTCGATCCCCTTCGAGATGGAGGCCTGGGGCGTCGACGTGATGGTCGGCGGCAGCCAGAAAGGGCTGATGACCCCGCCGGGGCTGGGGCTGGTGTTCGTCGGCCCGCGCGCCTGGGACGCGGCGCAGGGCGATCTGGTCACCTCGTATTGGGATTGGCGCAAGCGCGGCGATCCGCAGATGTTCTACCAGCGGTTCTGCGGCACCTGCCCCACCCATCACATCTTCGCGCTGCGCGAGGCGCTGACCATGCTGCTCGAGGACGAGGGCCTGGAGGCCGCCTGGCGTCGCCATGCGATCATCGCCGGGGCGGTGCGCGCCTGCGCCGCGCGCTGGGTCGAGGGCGGCGCGCTGGACTTCAACGTCGAATCCCCGGATCAGCGCGCCGACGTGGTGACCACCCTGCTGGCGCGGGGCTTCGATCCCGAAGCCATGCGCCGCTTCGCCCATGCGGAACTGGGGCTGGTGCTTGGCGTCGGTCTCGGCGAATTCTCCGGCGGGGCGTTTCGCATCGGCCATATGGGGCATGTGAATCCGCCGATGATCATGGGAACGCTGGGCGCGACCGAGATCGCGCTCGCCGCCGGCGGCGTGCGCTTTGACAGCGGCCTCGCCGAGGCCGCCGAGCATATCGCCGCGCATGTCACCCCCGCCGCGCCCGGGGGCTGACGCCGGCCGTCGGGCGTGAAAGCCGCGATGCGGCGAAGCCGCGAGGGCGCCCCCTGACGGGAGGCGCCCCGTCAGGGGCGAAGGGCGGGCGGGGGCGAAGGGCGGGCGGGGGCGAGGGACGGGCGAGGGCGAAGGGCGGGCGAGGGACGGGCGGGCGTGGTTTGTCCTTGGCGCTCCGGGCGCGACGCAGGACGCCGCCGCCCCCATCACATGCCCCCCCATCACATGCCCCCCGATCACATGCCCCCGATAGCCGCCTGCAGCGCCGCGTCGCAGCGCCCGCAGACGCCTTCATGGGCGTGGCTGCCCACATCCGGCAGGATCTTCCAGCAGCGCTGGCATTTTTCGCCCTCGGCCAGCGCCGGAACCACCGCCACGCCGGGCACGTCGTCGAGCCGGAAGGCGTTTTCAGGCCCCTCGCCCGCCACCACCGAGATCCCCGAGGTGATGCACAGCTTGGCGAAATCCAGCGACTCCAGCAACGCCCTGGTCGCCGCATCGGACACATGCACCACCGGCGCCGCCTCCAGCGAGGCGCCGATGCGCTTGTCGCGGCGCTCGATTTCCAGCGCCCCGGTGACCACGCGGCGCACGGCGCGGATGGTGTCCCAGCGCGCGCTCAGCCGCTGATCGCGCCAATAGGGCGTTTCCGGGAAATCCTGCAGATGCACCGACCCGCCGGCCTCGCCGTGGCGTGACAGCCAGACCTCCTCCATGGTGAAGCACAGGATCGGCGCCAGCCAGGTGGTCAGGCGCCTGAAGATCTCGTCCAGCACCGTCAGGCAGGCGCGCCGCGGGAGGCTGTCGGGCGGGTCGCAATAGAGCGCGTCCTTGCGGATATCGAAATAGACCGAGGACAGCCCGACGGTGCAGAACTGGAACAGCGACTGGAACACGGCCGAGAATTCGTAGTTTTCGTAGCCCCGGCGCACTTCTTCGTCCAGTTCCGACAGCCGGCTCAGCACCCAGCGTTCGATTTCCGGCATGTCCTCGACCGCCACCCGGTCGGATTCGGAGAAATCCGTCAGGTTGCCGAGCAGAAACCGCATGGTGTTGCGCAGGCGGCGGTAGCTGTCGGCGACGCCCTTGAGGATCTCCGGCCCGATGCGCTGATCGGCGGTGTAGTCGGTCTGGGCCACCCACAGGCGCAGGATGTCGGCGCCGTATTGCTTGACCACGGTCTCGGGCACGATGGTGTTGCCGAGCGATTTCGACATCTTCATGCCCTTGGCGTCGAGCGTGAAGCCATGGGTCAGCACGCCTTCATAGGGCGCGCGGCCCCGCGTGCCGCAGGCCTGCAGCATCGAGGAATGGAACCAGCCGCGATGCTGGTCGGTGCCCTCCAGATACAGGCTCGCGGGCCAGATGCCGTCGGCGCGGTCGCGCATGACGAAAGCGTGGGTGGATCCGGAATCGAACCACACGTCGAGGATGTCGCCGACCTTGGTCCAGGCTTGCGGGTCCACGCCCTCGATCCCGGTCAGGAATCGGTCCCGGGCGTTGTCCTCGAACCAGGCGTCGGCGCCTTCTTCGCGAAAGGCTTCGACGATGCGGGCGTTGACCGTCTCGTTGCGCAGGATCTCCACCTGACCGGGGCCGGTCTCGCGCATGAAGCAGGTGAGCGGCACCCCCCAGGCGCGCTGGCGGCTCAGCACCCAGTCCGGGCGCGCCTCGATCATCGAATGCAGCCGGTTGCGCCCGGATTTCGGGGTCCAGGTCACCAGTTCGTCGATCGAGGTCAGCGCGCGCGCGCGGATCGTGTCGCCGTAATCGCCCATGCCGTCATCGAGCTTCTTGTCGATGGCGACGAACCATTGCGG
>NZ_JBWOMN010000087.1:0-26703 GCF_056449545.1 Oceanicella sp.
CCGTTCCCGGCCGGCATGGCGGCGGGCTTCGGCTTCGCTGACGCGGAGGCCGCGGGCGCCTGCCCATCCGCGCGCGACACCGAGCCACCCCGTCCGCGCCCCTTGGCCAGCAGCCCTTCGGCGACCAGTGCGTCCTTCACCTCGTGATACTCGGCGTCGTCCAGATCCGGCAGATGGTTGCGAAGCTCCGTGATCAATGCCTGGTTGCCGATGGTAGACCCGTCGGGCGGGACCAGATCGAGGATGAGGTCGCGAAGGGTCTGAACAGTATCACTCATTGCAGAATTCCCTGTGCCGTCTGGCTGATCTGGTCCCTGTTGAGCAGCACGATCTGCTGATCTTGTGGTCGCCGCGCGCCCGGGTCGGTGTCGAGCCCAAGCCGCCGGAGCGCGTAGTAGAGCAGCGCGCGCCGCACCTTGATCTTCGCCTTGCCGCCCCGCATGCCGTAGTCGAGGGCGATGACCTTGGCCTGCGTTTCCGAGAGCTCGGGGTGGGGGCCGACTTCCAGCGTGACAAGACCAGATCGCGACCGGTCACAAACAGGCCCAGATCGAACAACTCCCGCCCCTGGAATTACAAAGCTGACATGTGACCGGGGCAACGCTTACCTTCATCAGGCCGGACTCCAATCTCATCTGGGGGAAAAATCCTGTGGCAGGCCACCGCCAGCCGCACCCGGAGCACCGGGCCCATGGCTGCGGCCGCCCCGAGGTCGCCGCCGCGCTCGAAGGCCTGCTGTCCGCCAGCGAACTTGAAATCGAGACGGCGGATGATGTCGCCACGGCGGTGTTCAAATGCCGCGACGGCGGGTTTGGCTTTGCCGATCTTATGATCGCGGCCGCGATGCGCCGGGCGGATGCCAGTCCGCTGGTGACCTTCGATCGCAAGGCCGCCAGAATCCACGGGGCGGACTTGTTGAAAGCGTAGGGCGTCACCCCGCGCGCCCGCTCAGCGGCAATCTCGCCCCCTGTATTGGGGCGATCGGCATCCAATGGCGCCCTCCCGAAAATTCCGTCCAGATGCTCCTTGGGCGCCGCACTTGAAGTGCGGATCCAGCCCTGACCACATCCCCGCCTGAAGAAGCGCGCGCCAAAGGCCCGCCGCCGCGTGGGCGATGACAGGCCGGGCGGCTCGAAGCCGCCCGAGTCTGACGCCGGAGAACCGGGCGCCGGCGCCGCGCGCCGGTTCAGAGCCAGCCGGCGACGAAGAATCCGGCGAACAGGATCAGCCCGGCCTGTCGATTGTCGCGGAACAATTCGCGACACAGCGCCGGGTCGTCGATGTCGAGCCGGCGCAGCTGCCAGGCCAGCCGCCAGCCATAGGCCCAGCAGCCGGCGATCACCGCCAGCGGCGCCAGCAGCGACGCCTCGCGGGTCGCCAGCAGCCCCGCCGCCAGCGCCGCCAGCACCGCGACGATCATGAACCCCAGCAGCCAGCGTTCGGAATGTCGGCCGAACAGGCGGGCGGTGGACTTGACGCCGATCAGCGCGTCGTCCTCCTTGTCCTGATGGGCGTAGATGGTGTCGTAGAAGATCGTCCAGGCGATGCCGCCCATATACAGCGTGACCGGCGCCCAGCCGAGCGAACCGAAATGCGCCGCCCAGCCCATCAGCGCCCCCCAGTTGAAGGCGATGCCGAGAAACAGCTGCGGCCACCAGGTCACGCGCTTCATGAAGGGGTAGATCGCCACGGGAAGCAGCGCCAGCGCCCCGAGCCCGATGGCGAAGGGGTTGAAGGTGAGCAGCACCGCGAAGGCCAGCAGCGCCTGCGCGATCATCCAGGCGATCGCCTGTCGCACGCTCACATGCCCCGCGGGGATGGGGCGCGACCGGGTCCGCGCCACGCTGCCGTCGATGTCCCGGTCGCTGATGTCGTTCCAGGTGCAGCCGGCCCCGCGCATGAGAAACGCGCCGATGGCGCAGGCGGCGAAGATCCACAGGTCGCGCGGCCCCCAGCCCGCCGGGTCCGCCGCCGCGGCCAGCGCCAGCCCTTGCCAGCACGGGATCAGCAGCAGCCAGGTCCCCGCCGGGCGGTCGGCGCGGCTGAGCCGCAGATAGGGGCGCGACCAGGCCGGCGCGAACCGGTCCACCCAGTTGCGCGCGGCGGCGTCGGCGACGCGGCCGTCATCCGGGCCGGGGGGCGCGGCGGCGGGGGCCGCATTCGGGGTCGCCGGCCGATTCTCCGCCTGAATAGCCGGCCGATCCGGGGCGCCTTCGCGCGGGGGCTCGCCGGCGATCTTCCCGGGGGTGCGATCCGGGCTTTCAACCGGGGGGCGGCTGTGGGTATCGTCTGGTTTCATGGAGGCGGTTATGACAGAGCGGCGGGCGAAATACAGGCTTTTTGCGCGGGTTCTTGCAGCGAGTCGCGTCCGCGCGGCCATGCGGGGCCGGCGATGATTCATCCTCCGGCGCCACGGGGTCCGGTTCCGGGCGGCGGCCCGTTTCGCCCCGAGGCGGCGACGCTGCTGGGGCGTTGGGCCGAACCGGCGCTGGCGCTGGGGCTGGCGGCGGGGCTGCTGTGGACCGGCGGGCGCGCGATATGGCGCGTGGGGGCGCTGGCGGGCTGGCCCGGCTGGCTGCTGGTGGCGCTCGGGGCCGCGTCGCTGATGTGGTTCCGGGCGGCGTTCGCCCATGCGCGGCTGAGCGGTTCGCGGCCCGGGCCGGGGGTGGTGCAGATCGACGAGCGGCGGATTTCCTATTTCGGCCCCCATGGCGGCGCGGTCCTGGCGCTGGCCAGTCTCGGATCGATCCATATCGAGAGCGGCCCGGCGCCGGTCTGGGTGCTGCGCCAGCTCGACGGCTCGCCGTTGCGCATCCCCGCGGGGGCCGAGGGGGCGGATGTGCTGCCCGAGGCCTTCGCGGCGCTTGACGGGTTCTCGCCGACCCGCGCGGTCGCGGCGCTGGCGGCGCCCGGCGTCGCGGCGGCGCTGGTCTGGCGAAGGTAGCGGCGTGGGCGCGCCCCTACTAAAGGCTTGCCCCCGATGCGCGGGCCAGAGCTTGCCTCGGGCCGTGGCTCCGCCTAAATGTCATCGTTCAGCCGGTTTCAGACCGATCGTTCCAGAATGCCTGCGCGGGAGGCCTTGCGCCGATGTCCATTCCTCAAAGCGGCGGCGGCCCGATCGAGCGCCATGAACAGCTGGCCCAGTATCTCGCCGACGGCTGCAAGCCCAGATCCGCCTGGCGCATCGGCACCGAGCATGAAAAATTCGGCTACTGTCTGAAAACCATGAAACCGCTGCCCTATGCGGGGCCGTGCTCGATTCTCACGGTGCTGGAAGGCCTGCGCGACCGCCATGGCTGGGCCCCCGTCGAGGAGGCGGGCAAGCTGATCGGGCTGGAGAAGGACGGCGCCAACGTGTCGCTGGAGCCGGGCGGCCAGCTTGAACTGTCCGGCGCGCCGCTCGAAAGCATCCACCAGACCTGCGACGAGGTGAACGAGCATCTGCGCGAGGTCAAGGGGATCGCCGACGAGACCGGGGCCGGGTTCATCGGCCTCGGGGCCGCGCCGATCTGGAAACACGAGGACATGCCGGTGATGCCCAAGGGCCGCTACCGGCTGATGACCGACTACATGGGCCGGGTCGGCAGCCACGGCACGCAGATGATGTATCGCACCTGCACGGTGCAGGTGAATCTGGATTTCGGGTCGGAATCCGACATGGTGCGAAAGTTCCGCGTGGCGCTGGCGCTGCAGCCGCTGGCCACGGCGCTGTTCGCCAATTCGCCGTTTTTCGAGGGCAGGCCGAACGGGCATCTGAGCTGGCGCTCGCGGATCTGGCGCGACCTCGATCCCGATCGCACCGGCATGCTGCCCTTCGTGTTCGAGGACGGCATGGGGTTCGAGCGCTACGTGCAGTACGCGCTCGACGTGCCGATGTATTTCGTCTACCGCGACGGCGTCTACATCGACGCGCTGGGGCAGAGCTTTCGCGATTTCCTGCGCGGCGCGCTGCCGGCCCTGCCGGGGGAAAAGCCGACCCTGTCGGATTGGGCGGATCACCTGACCACGCTGTTCCCCGAGGCCCGCATCAAGCAGTTCATGGAGATGCGCGGCGCCGATGGCGGCCAGTGGCGCACGCTTTGCGCGCTGCCCGCCTTCTGGGTCGGGCTGATGTATGAGCAGGACGCGCTGGACGCGGCCTGGGATCTTTGCAAGGGCTGGAGCGCGGCGCAGCGCGACCAGCTGCGCATCGACGCCTCGGTGCAGGGGCTGAAGGCGGAGATCGACGGCCGCTCGCTGCGCGACGTGGCGCGCGACGCGCTGGCCATAAGCAAGGCGGGGCTGGCGGCGCGCGCCCAGCCCGGCGCCGGCGGGCTGCTGGCGGACGAGACCCATTTTCTCAACGCCCTGCACGAGATCGTCGCGCGCGACGAGACCCCGGCCGAGGAGCTGCTGGCGCGCTATCACGGCGAATGGAACGGCGATTTGAATCGCATCTACGCCGAATACAGTTACTGAGGGCGGCTGTCGGGCCGCGCGCGCACGCCGGCGATGGCGCGGATCAGCAGCAGGGTCATGGCGCCGATCGCCGTCATCACCAGGATCGCCGCCGGGGTCGCCTGCGCGCCCTCGAAAGCCCAGGCGCTGAAGGCGATGAACGCCGCCCCCGCCGCGGCCCCGGCCAGCGCGAAGGCGAGGATCGCGCGCATGCGCCGCAGCCACAGGATCAGCACCGCCGCCAGGGCGAAGCTGAAGCCGAAGGCGGTGAGGGCCGAGACCGCGATCAGGGCGATTTCCCGGGTCTGGCCGCGCACCTCCGCGCCGTCGCTCATGGTCATGCCGGCGATGACGAAGCCCGCGGCGGTGGCCAGCGCCGCCATGATCAGCGGCGCCATGATCATCGCCAGCGTCAGGCGCAGATAGGGGCGGGCCACGGAATCGCCCCACCAGTCGCGTGAAAAGCCGTTGTTCATGGTCGGGACGCTAGATCAGCCCGCGCGGGCTGTCCAGCGCCGGCGGGGCCCGCCGCCCGGCGCCGCGCCGCGATGGTCGCGCCCAGCCGGATCGACACCGTGACCGCGCTGGCGGCGCCCGCCCAGATCCAGCTCCAGTTGAGCATTTCGCGCAGGAACAGCGTCGCGTCGCCGGCGCCCACCGCATACCAGGCCGAATACAGCGTCAGCAGCGCGGCGGAGACCCCGGCGCCGAGCGCCGCCGCGCCCCAGCCGAATCCGGCGCGGCGCAGCGCCAGCCAGGCCAGCGGCAGGGCCGGGATCAGCGCGATCAGCCACAGCGCCAGCACCGCGCCGGCGCCGCCGAACCAGGCGAACACGTCCCAGCGGTTGAAGCCGGTGAGCGCCGCCAGCGGCGGCAGGGTCGAGGCCAGCAGCAGCGCCGCCGCCGCCCCCGCCGCGGCGGGGGGAACGAAGGCGCCCCAGAGCAGATCGACGGCGCGCAAGGGCGGCGCGGGGCGGGGGGCTGGCATGGGCGGCGGGGCTCCGGGTCATGGCCGGGACGGCGGGCGGGGCGCAAGGCGGCGACCCCGCCCGCCGTCTTGCGCGGGATCGGCGTTGCGGGTCAAGGGGCGGCGGGCCGGCCATGCGCCGGGTCCGGCGACGCCGCCGCCTGCCCGGCGCATCGGCAAGGGGATCGGAGTTCAGATCAGGAAGTTTTCGATCGTAATCTCCCCAAGGTCAGCCCCGTTGATCACCAGCTGATCGTCGCCAAGATTGAACACCAGCGCGGTATCCGTCCGGGAGGCGGAATCGAGCAGCCCCTCGAAGCTGCTCACCGAGGCGTGGCCGCGCAGATCGATGACATCGGTGTTGACGGCGCCGAACAGCCCGCTGCTGAAATCGGTGATGACGTCGCGCCCGTAGCCGGTCGAGAACACGAAGACATCGTCGCCGCCGCCGCCGGCCAAGAGGTCGTTTCCGCCGCCGCCGTCGATCCGATCGGCGCCGAAGCCGCCGGCAAGGTCGTCCTTGCCGGCGTCGCCGAACAGGCTGTCATTGCCGCCGCCGCCGGCGACGGTGTCGTTGCCGCCGCCGCCATGAACCACGTCGGCGCCGCCGCCGCCCAGCACCCGGTCGGCCCCGGCGCGGCCGTTCATCACGTCGCCGCCGGCGTTGCCCTTCAGCAGATCGGCGCCGCCGTTGCCGATCAGCTTGTCATCGCCGGCGCCGCCGAACATGCGGTCGGCCCCGGCGCCGCCGAACATCCGGTCATTGCCGACGCCGCCGAACATCTTGTCGTCGCCGCCGCCCCCGACCACCCGGTCATTGCCGGCGTTGCCCAGCAGCCGGTCATTGCCGGCGTCGCCGAACACCTTGTCGGCGCCGCCGCCGCCGATCACCCGGTCATTGCCGCCGCCGCCATGCAGGATGTCATTGCCGAGGCCGCCCTTGAGGATGTCGGCGCCGGCGCCGGCGTTGAAATTGTCATTGCCGCCGCGCAGATCGAAAATGTCGTCGCCGCGCAGGTTGATCGGCACGTTGTCGCCGATGCGCGCGCCCGCGGCGGCGATGTCGGCGACGTTGTCGCCGATGTAGTGCCAGTCCCGGGACATCAGGAAAATCTCGACGGCGGGGGAGTTGGAATCGTTGTCCTCCTGCTCGGCGATGCTGGCGATCTGGGCGATGTTCATGTTCATGTTGGTCGTCGTCGCGACCAGCGCGCCGTTGTTGGAGGCTTTCCAGGTTTGCAGCAGGCCCTTGGCGACGGTGTCGGTGATGACGATGCCGGTCCCGGTGAATGCATTGACGCCGCCGAATAAATTTATCGTGAAGCTGGTGGGTGTGACCTTGATCGGGTCGCCCTCGGTGATCAGATCGCCCAGATAGGTTCCGTATCCCACAAAATCGATGCCGCTGCCCGGCTTGATCACAACCTTGATTCTGGCCATGCCAGATCTCCTCTTTCGCTGGTTCGCGTCCCGCGCGGCGCAAGGCCGGCCTCACGGGCGGCCCCGGATATCGCCGGTTGGATCGCCTCGGACCGGCGACGCCGACGGCGGAATCATCCTCCCGTTCCCGCGGGTTTGCAAGGCGCCACCGCGTCGCGCCGCCCTGGCGGCCGCCCGGCGCCGCGGCAGTCAGCCCGCGGCGCCGCCCACGGTCAGCCCGTCGATCAGCAGGGTGGGCTGGCCGACGCCCACCGGCACCCACTGCCCGGCCTTGCCGCAGGTGCCCATGCCCTGATCCAGCCGCATGTCGTTGCCGATCATGCGGATCTTCTTCAGCGCCGAGGCCCCGTCGCCGATCAGCGTCGCGCCCTTGATCGGGTGCAGCACCCGTCCGTTTCGCACCCGGTAGGCCTCGGTGCAGGAAAACACGAACTTGCCGTTGGTGATGTCCACCTGCCCGCCGCCGAAATTCACCGCGTAGATGCCGTCCTCGACCGCCGCCACCACGTCCTCGGGGGCCGCGTCGCCGCCGAGCATGATGGTGTTGGTCATGCGCGGCATGGGAATGTGGGCGTAGCTTTGCCGCCGCCCGTTGCCGGTGGGGGCGACGCCCATCAGCCTTGCGTTCTGGCGGTCCTGCATGAAGCCGGTCAGCACCCCGTCCTCGATCAGCGTGTTGCGCGCCGATGGCGTGCCTTCGTCGTCGAAGCTGATCGAGCCGCGCCGGTCGGGGATGGCGCCGTCATCGACCACCGTCACCCCCGGCGCGGCGATGCGCTGGCCCATGAGCCCGGCGAAGGCCGAGGATTTCTTGCGGTTGAAATCGCCCTCCAGCCCGTGGCCGACGGCCTCGTGCAGCAGGATGCCGGGCCAGCCGGGGCCGAGCGCCACCTGCATCACCCCGGCGGGGGCGTCCTCGGCCTCGAGATTGACCAGCGCCTGGCGCAGCGCCTCGTCGGCCACGGATTTCCAATGCGCCGGGTCCATCAGCGATTCGACCCCGGTGCGCCCGCCGCCGCCCGCGGACCCGGATTCGCGCCGCCCGGCCTTTTCCACGATCACGGACACATTCATGCGCACCAGCGGGCGGGCGTCGGTCAGGCGCGCGCCCTCGGGGCGCAGGATCTCGATTTCCTGCATCGAGGCGGCGAGGCTGGCGGACACCTGCACCACCCGCGAATCACGCTCCCGCGCATAGGCGTCGATCTCGGCGAGGGTTTCTATGCGGGCGGCGAAATCGGGGCCCTGGAACGGGTCCTCGTCGGTGTAGAGTCGCCGGTTGGTGGCGGGCGGCGGCGGGGCGATGCACGCCGCGCCGCCGCCGCCGCGCGCGGCGAGCTTCGCGGTCCGGGCGGCGCGCTTCAGCGAGGCCTCGCTGAGATCGGTGGAATGGGCGTATCCTGCGGTCTCGCCCGCCACGGCGCGCAATCCAAAGCCCTGGCCGCTGTCATAGGAGGCGGTTTTCAGCCGCCCGTCGTCGAACAGCAGCGATTCCGAACGTCGGCGTTCGAGGAACAATTCGCCGTCATCGGCGCCGGCGGTGGCGTCGCGCAGGATCGCCAGCGCGGCGGTCTCGTCGAGCGCGTCGTCGAACGGGCGGAAACGGTCGGTCTGGGTCATGGCTCTGGTCCCGTCTGGCGATCCGGCGCGCCGCTGCGGCGGATTGTCTCAACTTGGCGAGGTCGCGGCAATTGGTTGCAGTTGCAACTCTCATGCTTTGCTTGCCCTAGTTACGCCAATATGCGCATAGGTTACACAAGGAAAACACGGAGGCGGCCGGCCAAAGGCCGCAGCCATGGCGGGCGCGGCGCGCCGGCGGCAAGGAACGGGTGAGACATATGCGGTTTGCAAGACTGGCGGGCTCTGTGAAGGGCGGAATGAAAGCGTCGCTTTTCACGGCGATCGCAGGCGGGATTCTGGCGACGGGCGTCATGCTGGCGACCGGCGCCGCGGCGCAGGAAGCCGGGCTGGGCATTCCAGTCCCCGGCGGGATCGCCATGCAGCCGCCGGCCACCGAGGTGGCGGTGGATCAGCAGTGGATGGACGATTTCCTGCTGATCATCACCGGCGTGATCACGCTGTTCGTCACCTTGCTGATGGTCTACGTGTTCTTCCGCTTCAACGAGAAGACCAACAAGGTGCCGGCCCGCTTCACCCACAATTCGCTGGTCGAGGTGGTGTGGACCGTGGCGCCGATCATGATCCTTGTGGCGGTGGCGGTGCCCTCGATGCAGCTGCTCAACAAGCAGGTGAACGCGCCGGACGCCGACATGACCATCAAGGCCACCGGCAACCAGTGGTACTGGTCCTACGCCTATGCCGACGAGGGGCTGGAATTCGACAGCTTCCTGGTCGCCGGCGGGTTCAAGGATTACGACACCGCGCTGGCCGACGAGGACACCCGCGCGGCGATGGAGGCCGCCAACGTGACCCGCGACACCTGGCTGTTCCAGACCGACAACGAGGTGGTGGTGCCCGTGGGCAAGGTGGTGCGCCTGCAGGTCACCGGCGCCGACGTGATCCATTCCTGGGCGATCCCGTCCTTCGGCGTGAAGATGGACGGCGTGCCGGGGCGCTTGAACGAGACCTGGTTCCGGGTCGATCGCCCGGGCGTCTATTACGGCCAGTGTTCGGAACTGTGCGGCAAGGATCACAGCTACATGCCCATCGTGGTGCGCGCCGTGTCCGAAGCCGACTACGCCGCCTGGGTGAAGACCGCCTCCGAGGAATTCGCCGTGGCGCCGCGCGCCGCCGCCGTGGACGTGGCCTCGGCCGAGTGACCCTGAGCCGGGCGGCGGTCCCGCCGCCCCGCGCATTGCAACCGGAGTCCCCATGACCGACGCCGCCTCGATCCCCGAGACCGCCCCCGAGCCGGATTTCGCCGATTACGTGGCGCTGCTCAAGCCGCGGGTGATGTCGCTGGTGATCTTCACCGCCGCGGTCGGGCTGATCGCGGCGCCGGTCCCGGTGCATCCGGTGATCGCCATCGCCGCGATCCTGTGCATCGCCGTGGGGGCCGGGGCTTCGGGGGCGCTGAACATGTGGTGGGACGCGGACATCGACGCGAGGATGGCGCGCACGCGCGCCCGCCCGGTGCCCGCCGGCCGGCTGCGCGGCGACGAGGCGCTGGCCCTGGGGCTGGCGCTGTCGCTGCTGTCGGTGATGATGCTGGGGCTGTTCGCCAATCCGCTGTCGGCGGCGATCCTGGCCTTCACCATCTTCTTCTACGTGGTGGTCTACACCATGTGGCTGAAGCGCGCGACGCCCCAGAACATCGTCATCGGCGGCGCCGCGGGGGCGTTCCCGCCGGTGCTGGGCTGGTCGGTGGCCACCGGCGGCGTGTCGCTGGAGCCGCTGCTGATGTTCGCGCTGATCTTCATCTGGACGCCGCCGCATTTCTGGGCGCTGGCGCTGTATCGCAACGAGGATTACAAGCGCGCCGGCATCCCGATGATGCCGGTGGTCAAGGGCGCGCGCTCCACCCGCAACCAGATCCTGGCCTATTCGATCCTGCTTGCGGCGACGGCGCTGGCCCCGGCTTTCACCCAGATCGGCGGCTGGCTGTATCTGGCGGTGGCGCTGACCATGAACGCGCTGTTCCTGCGTTGCGCCTGGCGGGTGTTTCGGCGCGAGGAGCCCGAGGCCGTCGCCGACGGCTACGCCGCCGAGCGGTCTTTGTTCCGGGTTTCGATCGTCTATCTCTTCGCCCATTTCGCGGCGCTGATGGCCGAGGCGCTGCTGCGCGCCGGCCTTGGCGACTACGCCGCCGCGCTGACGCTGTTCTGACAGGAGACACCGGCATGATCGTCAAGGAACATGAACTGCACAAGCGCCGCCGCGGCCGCAATCTGGCCCTCGGCGGCGTGCTGCTGGCCTTCGTGGCGCTGGTCTTCGCGGTCACCATGGTGAAGCTGGCCAACGGCCAGATGATTCAGGGGTTCTGATCATGGCCGATCGCGCCTCGCCTTCCGATCCCCGGCCCCGGCGCGACCCGCGTGCCCGGGGCTCGGCGCGCATCGCCTTGCGGCTGGTGGCGCTGGTGGCGGTGATGGGCGGGCTCAGCTTTGCGGCGGTGCCGTTCTACAACTGGTTCTGCCGGGTCACCGGCTATGGCGGCACCACCGGCGTCGCCGAGGCCAACAAGCCCGTGGAGGTGCTGGAGCGCACCATCAAGGTGCGCTTCGACGGCAATGTGGAAAAGGGCATGCCCTGGGATTTCCGCCCCGAGACCGGCGAGGTGGAACTGCGCATCGGCGAGACCGGGCTGGCCTTCTTCGAGGCCCACAACCCCACCGACCGGGTGATCGCCGGCACCGCCAGCTACAATGTCACGCCGTTTTCCGCCGGCGGCTACTTCACCAAGATCGATTGCTTCTGCTTCACCGAACAGGTGCTGCAGCCGGGGCAGACGGTGATGATGCCGGTGACCTATTACGTCGATCCGGAGATCGTCGACGACATCGAGGCGAAATACGTGCGCACCATCACGCTCAGCTACACCTTCTACGAGACCGACCTGCCCGAAGGCGCGTCCGGCGAGGAACCGTCCCCGGCGACAGGCGCGGCGACGCTGAACTGACGCCCGGCGTTCCCACCCCCGAGACACGAGGCCAAGACACGACGCCCGAGACACGACGCCCGAGACGCAACGCCCAAGACATCGACCGAACACCGCAGACAGCATATCGCAGACCGCACCGGACCAGGCATTCAGGCAAGTGCGGCGCATACCGGCGAGGAGACCCAGATGGCTCACGAAAAGAACCACGACTACCACATCCTGCAGCCCAGCCCGTGGCCGCTGATGGGCGCGCTCGGCGCCTTCATCATGCTGTTCGGCGCGGTGATGTTCTTCCACGGCAACGGGCCGTGGATGGCGCTGATCGGGCTGGCGCTGGTGCTCTACGTGATGTTCGCCTGGTGGTCCGACGTGATCAAGGAGGCCCAGGTCGGCGATCACACCCCGGTGGTGCAGATCGGCCTGCGCTACGGGATGATCCTGTTCATCACCTCCGAGGTGATGTTCTTCGTCGCCTGGTTCTGGTCGTTCTTCAAGCACGCGCTCTATCCCATGGGCGAGATCGAGGGCTTCGAGGTCGCCGCGGCCAGCTGGCCCCCGGCGGGGATCGAGACTTTCAACCCCTGGCATCTGCCGCTGATCAACACGCTGATCCTGCTGGCCTCGGGCTGCCTGGCCACCTGGGCGCATCACGCCATCGCCCATGACAACGACCGCAAGACCATGGCCAACGCGCTGGTGGGCGCGGTGCTGCTGGGGATCCTGTTCACCATCACGCAGGCCTATGAATACAGCAACGCGGGCTTTGGGTTCTCGAACAACATCTACGGCGCGAATTTCTTCATGGCGACGGGCTTTCACGGGTTCCACGTCATCGTCGGCACCATCTTCCTGGCGGTGTGCATGATCCGCGCCTATGCCGGGCATTTCACCGCCGAACGTCATATCGGCTTCGAGGCCGCGGTCTGGTATTGGCATTTCGTCGACGTGGTCTGGCTGTTCCTGTTCGCCGCCGTCTACATCTGGGGCGGCTGACGCGCCGCGTCGCGCCGACCGGGCGCGCGCCTGCGCCATCGCGACCACCGAGGGCGGCGCCGCTGGCGCCGCCTGACTGCTTTCGGGGCCTGACCCGCGCCGGACCCGCGCCGGCCCTTTCCAGCCAGGACAACCAATCGGAACCGCCATGAACCGCGCCCTGATCGCCGCCATTCTGTTCGGCCTGGCCGGGGTCTCGATCCTCGTGGGCCTGGGCCAGTGGCAGCTGAACCGCCTGGCGTGGAAACAGGCCCTGGTCGGGGAGCTGGAGACCCGGCTGTCCGCCGATCCGGTCCCGCTGCCCGCCGCGCCGACCGAGGCCGATGACGAATACCTGCGGGTGGCGGTCGCCGGGCGCTTTCCGGCGGGCGAGGAGATCCACGCGCTGGTCTCCATGCCGCCGCTGGGGCCGGGGTTCCGGGTGATCTCGGCCTTCGAGACCGCGGGCGAAAACGGCGCCCCGCCGCGCCGCATCCTGGTGGATCGCGGCTTCGTGCCCGAGGCGCTGAAATCCGAACCGCGCCCGGCGCTTGACGCCGAGGTCACCGGGGCGCTGCTGTGGCCCGACGAGGTCGACGGCTTCACCCCCGACCCGGATCTGGCGAAGAATTTCTGGTTCGCCCGCGACCTGCCGCGCATGGCCGCGCATCTGGGCGCCGAGCCGATCCTGGTGGTGGCCGAGACCGCGCCCCCGGGGATCGACTGGCCGCGCCCCTGGCCGGTGACGGTCAATCTGCGCAACACCCATCTGGAATACGCCGTCACCTGGTTCGGGCTGGCGGCGGCCTGGGCGGGGATGACCGTGGGGCTGATCCTGCGCATTCGCCGGCGCGGCGGTTTCTGATCCCCGACGCGCTCGACCCCCTGACGCTCTCGCCCGGCCGGCGCGGCGGGCGGGCGGAAACGATCGGCAAACTTCACGCTCAGTTGTTTCGGTGTGATTGGCGCGGCCGGGCGTCGCAACGCATCCTTCCCCATGAGCGGGGCGGCGTTGGTCGCGGCCTCCGACAGTCGAACAGAAAACCGATACGTTTCAGGGAGTTCAGACATGAAAAACACTATCCGCGTCGCGTTGGCGGCGACCGGCCTGGCCTTCGTCGGCTCCGCCGCCCTGGCCGCGCCCTGCGCCACGGACACCGCGCGCGACCAGATCACCAGCGCCGATGCGGAGGCGATCTACGCCTGCCTGTCCGCGCGTATGCAGAAGGGCTACCAGAAAGGCCCCAAGCGCTGGATCCCGAAATCCTACGTCGCGGAGTATCGCAACTGGACCCGCGTCAGCACCCTGCCCGCCGAGCCGGGCGTGCATGGCGGGCGTTTTCTGCTCACCTATGTGAACGACAAGGGCGCCGACGCCTATCTGGAATTCAAGGAAGAGGGCGCGCGGATGCCCGTGGGCACGGTGATCGCCAAGGAAAGCTTTTCGATCAACGGCAAGGGCAAGGGCAGCCCCGGGCCGCTGTTCATCATGGAGCGCGTGGCCGACGAGCAATCGCCCGAGACCAAGGGCTGGTATTACATGATGGTGTCGCCCAAGGGCCAGCCGCAGGCGGTCAACGTGGTCACCGCCTGCGCCGACTGCCATAACGGCTTCGAAGGTCAGGACAGCCTCGGCTATCCCGAGGAGGAGGTGCGGCTCAGCCGCTGAGTCCCGCTGGCTGATCCCGGACCGCGCCCCGCGGGGCGCGGTTCAGGCGTAAAGGTCCGCACGGCTCGGGGGCGCCGGGGGCGGGCCTTTCGCGGTCTTGCCGGCCAGTGTCTGGTAGATCCGCGCCGAACCGCGCTGGAACGCCAGCGAACAGCCTCCCAGATAGGCGACCCACAGCCGGTAGGTCTCGGGGCCGACAAGCGCCTCGGCCTCGGCGCGTCTTGCGGTGAGGCGCTCGCACCAGATGCGGGTGGTGGCGGCGTAATGGATGCGCCAGCCCTCCAGGTCGAGGATCTCGAACCCGGTCTTTTCCATCTCTGCGATCGTGTGGCCGATATCGTCCAGCTCGCCCCCCGGAAAGATGTATTTCTGCAGCGCCTTCTGTTCGGGGCGCGCGGCGAAACGGCGTTTCCGGCGCTTGGCGCGGCGCGATATGGCGTGGTTGAGAAACAGCCCGCCTTCGGCCAGCAATCCGCGCAGCGTGGCGAAATAGGCCGGGATGTCGGCCAGCCCGATATGTTCATACATGCCCACCGAGGAAATCTTGTCGAAGGTCCCGGTCAGGGTCTTGTAGTCGCGCAGCTCCAGGGTGACCCGCGCCGACAGCCCGGCCCGCGCGTTGCGCTCGCGCGCAAATGCGATCTGTTCCTCGGACAGCGTCACCCCGTGGCCGCTGACCCCGTAATGCGTGACCGCGTGGCGCAGCAGCCCGCCCCAGCCGCAGCCGATATCCAGCAGCCGTTCGCCCGGCTTCAGGCGCAGCTTGCGGCAGATCATGTCGAGCTTGGCGGTCTGGGCGTCTTCGAGGCTCATGGCCGGGTCGGGGAAATAGGCGCAGGAATACTGCATGCCGGGGTCGAGAAACAGTTCGTAGAATGCGTTGCCCACATCGTAGTGAAAGCCGATGAAGCGCTTGTTGTCGCCCGCCTTGCGCCCGGCGCCTTCGGACCGGGCGCCGAAATCGCGGCTGGCGTCGGGCGAATCCGCCGGGCCGGTCAGCAGCGGCCAGAGCGCGCGCAGCAGCGCCGGCTTGCTCACCTGTTTCAGCCGCCGGCGCGCCGCCGTGTCGAGCGCGAAGGGCGCGCCGAAATCCACCAGCGTGCCGCCCTCGAAATCGATGCGGCCATGGGCGTAATGGCGGATCAGGCGATCCAGCGACGGGCGGCGCAGCAGCGAGGTCAGCACCCCCGGCGAATTGACGGTCAGCATCAGCCCCGGGGTGACCTCGGCGCCCAGCGGCTCCACCGATCCGTCCCAGAGCCGCACCGAGAAATGCCCGTCCAGGCGATCGCGCAGCAGGGCGATGGCGGCGCGCGCCGCCGCCAGCCGCCGCGCATCGCCGCGGGTGTTCTTCCGGTTGGTCTCGCCCATGCCCGCGCTCCTGCGTCTGCCGTCCGGCGCAGGATAGCGCGCGCCGCCCGGGCGCGCCATGCGGCCGGGGCGGGATTCGCGGCGGACATGTCCGCAGGGATCAAGCCGCATGGGGCGATCCGCGTGAAGCCTATTGCGCGGGCGGGAGGGGGTGGTACCGACGCCCCGAATTGAACGGGGGACCTCTAGATCCACAATCTAGCGCTCTAACCAACTGAGCTACGTCGGCACTGGCGGCTGAAATACGCGCTCGGCGCGGGCATTGCAAGACCCAGCTTGCGCCCGGATCGCGTCGGGGATAGCAGGGGGCGGGGAGGATTGCGCATGGGCATCAATTCGCAGAGCGACGTGGCGGCGGACATCCAGATCGGCCCGACGACCGAGGGCATGGTGCGCATCTACATCGAGGGCGAGGGCGTCAGCCTGCCGCTCGATTTCGACCCGGAGGAGGCCGAGGAGATCGCCGACGAACTGCGCATGGCCGCCGCCAGGGCGCGGGCCGCGCGCGGCGGGCGATCCGGGCGGCGCGGGCGCGACGGGCGCTGAAATCCCCGGAGGCCGGGGCGCCGTTCAATAGGCGGTGTAGGATTTTTCCTCGATCAGCGGCGAGTCCAGCAGCAGGTTGATTTCGCGCTTGGCGGCGGCGCGCTGGTCGTTGGTGTGATAGACCGCGCGCGCCAGCCCGATGAACCCCGAATCGAACTGGCCCTGGGCCTCGCAGGCGCGGATGTCGTCTTCGATCTCCCACAGGGTCTCGTTGATCTCCAGCAGCGTGGCGGTGAGGTTTTCCAGGCGTTCCGAGCGCGTCAGGGCGCGGTCGCGGGCCTCGGTCAGCAGCGCCAGTTCGCGCGTCACGTTGGCGCGCTGGGCGCGGTTCTCGATGCGGCGCGCCTTGATCTGCAGGATGGTGATCCTGTCGATGAGTTCGCCGGGCGAGATTTCGATGCGGATGGGGTCGTTCATGCGCGCCGCCCCTTCGGCGCGCGCGCCGCCGCGCGGTCGCGCAGCGCCGCCGCGACCTCGGCCATGACGCCGTCCCAATCCCCCGGCGCCCGCTGGCGAAACAGGCGCATGGAGGGATGCCAGGGGGTGGCCGCGCCATCGGCGCCATAGAGCCAGTAGGCGGAATAGGCGAGCAGGTTCCAGACCTCGGCGCCCAGCGACGCGGCCAGATGCGCCACGGCGCTGTCGATGGTGATCACCAGATCCAGCGCCGCGATCATGCCTGCGGCGTCGGCGAAATCCCGGTCGTCGCCGGCGGCGTCGATGATCACCGCGCTGTCAGGGGATTGGCGGAACGCGTCCAGCAGCGGCCCCTTGTAGAGGCTGAACAGCTGCACCCCGGGCACGTCCGCCAGGTCCATGAACCAGTGCGGCGCGACGCTGCGCTTGTGGTTGGCCTTGTAGGTGATCGAGCCGGACCAGACCACGCCCACCTTCAGCATGGCGGCGAAAGGCGCGGCGATGCGCGCCCCCCGCGACCGCGCATCCGCGGGAATCGAGAGCGCGGGCGCCGGGGGCAGGGCGTCGATGCGGGCGTTCAGCAGCCTTGGCAATTCCATCATGGGCACCACATAATCCACCACTGGTTTACGCGACCCTACCGGCAGCAATGCGTCCACGCCCCGCAGGCCGTCGAACAGCCGCAGCAGCGGCGGCTTGCAGGCCAGCGACACATGGCCGCCGCGCGCCTTCAGCCCCGGCAGGAACCGCGCCATCAGCAGCGTGTCGCCGAATCCCTGCTCGGGCAGCGCCAGGATGCGCTTGCCGTCCAGGGCCTCGCCGTTCCATTCCGGCTGCTTGTGGTCGGGGCGGGTCAGTTCGCCGATCTCCCAACGCGCGCCGAACCCGGCGAAGCCGCGGGGATAATCGCCCAGCGCCAGCAGCGCCATGGCCCGCTGCAAGCGCAGTTCGGCGTCGTCGGGAAAGCGCTTCAGCCCGGTTTCGGCCGCCGCCACGGCCTCGTCAAACCGATTGAGCGCGCGCAGGGTGACCGCGACCATGGCGTGGGCTTCCGGGGATTTGGGGCGCCGCGCGCGCACGCGGCGGCGCAGCTCCAGCGCCTCGTCCAGAAAATCCGCGTCCTGCAGCGCATTGCCCAGATTGTTGACGATGCCGAGATCGTCCGGGGCCAGCGCCGCGGCGCGCCGCTGGCAGGACACCGCCTGTCGGTAGTCGCCGCGCTTGCGCAGCAGGGCCCCGAGATTGGTCCAGACGCCGCTGTCCCCGGGGCGGATGCGCAGATAGGCGCGATAGCCGGCGAAGGCGCGATCGAGCCGGCCCGCGTGGTGATCGCTGATCGCCGCCCGGCGCAGCGCCGCGGGCGCGACGCGGGGCGGCGCATCTGCGGGGGCCGGATCTTGCGCGCCGGCGGGGGCGCCGGAGGGGGGCGGGCCGTGCATGGAGGCGATGCCGAAGGCTCCTGTGGCTGCGGGAACGGCCGCCGAACCGGGCGGGCCGCAAAGGTTAACGCCATGAGGGAAGCCCGGCTGCGCCCTGTCAAGCCTGCGCGCCGCGCTCATTGGCCCGGGAAAGCGCAATTTGCGCGCCTTCGCCGGCTCGCCGGCCTTTTATTGCCCGCATGGCTTCGCTAGACAAAGGCGCGACACGGCTGGACCGAGGCAGACAACCCGCCGCAGGAGAGGCCCGACCATGACCCAGGACCCCGACACCGCGCTCGGCGCCCCCGCATCGCTGGATTTCGCGCTGGACCGCGATCTGGTCGAGGAGATCCGCGCGCGCATCGAGGCCGGGGACCGCGACCGCCTGCTGGCGCTGGTCGACCCGCTGCACGAGGCCGACCTCGCCGACCTGTTCGAACAGATCCGCCCGGACGAACGCAACGCCATGGTGCGCCTGCTTGGCGGCGATCTCGACCCCTTCGTGCTGTCCGAGCTTGAGGAGGGCGTGCGCGACGACGTGCTCGACGCCATGGCGCCCGAGGATCTGGTGGCCGCGGTCAAGGAACTGGACGCCGATGACGTGGTCGATCTGGTCGAGGATCTGGACCGCGAGACCCAGGGCCGGGTGCTGGACGCGCTGGCGCCCATGGAGCGCAGCGCCGTCGAGCAGTCGCTGCTGTATGACGAGGACACCGCCGGGCGGCTCATGCGCCGCGACATCGTCACCGCGCCGCCGGTCTGGACCGTGGGGCGGATGATCGATTCCATGCGCGCCGCCGACGACCTGCCCGATGAATTCCACGACGTGATCCTGGTGAACCCCAAGATGCGCCCGGTGGGCATGGCGCCCCTGTCGCGGATCATGGGCGCGGCGCGCGAGGTGACGCTGGAGACGCTGAAGCGCGAGGAGATGCATGTCATCCCCGTGGACATGCCCCGCGACGAGGTGGCCTACGCCTTCAGCCAATACCGCATGATCGCCGCCCCGGTGGTCGATTCCGACGGTCGGCTGGTCGGGGTGATCATGTTTGACGACGCCATGGAGGCCATCGACGAGGAGGCCGAGGAGGATCTGAAGCTTCTCGCCGGCGTCGGCGACGAGGAACTGTCGGACAGCGTCTGGGAAACCGCCATGGCGCGCTTCCCCTGGCTGGCGGCCAATCTGGCGACGGCGATTCTGGCCAGCCTCGTCATCATGCTGTTCGACGACGTCATTCAGGCGGTGGTGGCGCTGGCGGTGCTGATGCCCATCGTCGCCTCCATGGGCGGCAACGCCGGCACCCAGACCCTGACGGTGGCGGTGCGCGCGCTGGCCACCCGCGACCTCACGCCGGCCAACGCCTGGCGCATCATCCGCCGCGAGGCGCTGGTGGGGCTCAGCAACGGCTTCGCCTTCGCGCTGCTGATCGGCGGCATCGGGTATTTCTGGTATGGCGACGCGACGCTGGGGCTGGTGCTGGCGACGGCCATGGTGGTCAACCTGCTGGTCGCCGGGCTGGCGGGGATCATGATCCCCATCGGCATGGACAAGGTCGGCGCCGACCCGGCGCTGGCCTCGGGCACCTTCGTCACCACCGTCACCGACGTGGTGGGGTTCTTCGTGTTCCTGGGGTTGGCGCGCCTCTGGCTGATCTGACCCGGCCGGCGCCGGCCGGGCCATGGGCCGGCGCGCGACCCCGGCGGGGGTTGACCCGGCGGCGGCGCCCCTGTCCATTGTGCGCGACCCCGAACGCGCCGATACCGGCCAGCACAGGAATGCGCCCGTGACCCAGATTCCCGCCTCCATCGACCAGACTCAGGCCATGCTCGCCGACGTGGGCTATGTCGCGGACCGCGCGCTTTCGACGGTGGTGTTCCTGGCGCTGAAGCTGGGCCGGCCGCTGTTTCTGGAAGGCGAGGCCGGGGTCGGCAAGACCGAGATCGCCAAGGCGCTGTCGGCGATGCTCGACCGCCGCCTGATCCGCCTGCAATGCTACGAGGGCCTGGACGCCGCCTCGGCGGTCTATGAATGGAATTTCCCGGCCCAGATGGTGGCGATCCGCACCGCCGAGGCGGTGGGGACCGAGGATCGCGAGGCGCTCACCGAGGAACTGTTCTCGGACGAATTCCTCATCGCCCGCCCGCTGCTGGAGGCCATGCGCCCGCAGCCCGGCGGCGCGCCGGTGCTGCTGATCGACGAACTCGACCGCACCGACGAACCTTTCGAGGCGTTTCTGCTCGAGGCGCTCAGCGATTTTCAGGTGACGATCCCGGAACTGGGCACGGTGAAGGCCGAACGCCCGCCCATCGTCATCCTGACCTCCAACCGCACGCGCGAGGTGCATGACGCGCTGAAGCGGCGGTGCCTGTATCACTGGGTCGAATACCCGGATTTCGAACGCGAGCTGGCGATCCTCACCGCGCAGGTCCCCGAGGCGCAGGAGACCCTGAGCCGCGAGGTGGTGGCCTTCGTGCAGAAACTGCGCGGCGAGGACCTGTTCAAGCGCCCCGGCGTCGCCGAAACCATCGACTGGGCGAAATGCCTGGTGGCGCTCGACGCCATCACGCTGAGCCCGCAGGTGATCGCCGACACGCTGGGCGCGATCCTGAAATACCAGGACGACATCGCCAAGCTGCAGGGGTCCGAGTCCAAGCGCATTCTCGACGAGGCCAAGCGCGCGCTGGAGCCCGCGTAAGTGGTCGGCATCGCCGATCTGGCCGTCCCCGAGGATGGCCGTCTGCCCGCCAACATCGTGCATTTCGCCCGCGCGCTGCGCAATGCCGGGCTGCCGGTGGGGCCGGGGCGGGTGGCCGAGGCGATCCGCGCGGTGGAGGCGGCGGGCTTCACCGACAAGCGCGATTTCTTCTGGACGCTGCACGCCTGTTTCGTGTCCCGCCCCGAACACCGCATCGTCTACGGGCAGGTGTTCCGGCTGTTCTGGCGCGATCCGCAGTTTCTGGAACACATGATGGCGATGATGCTGCCCATGGTGCGCGGCGCCAACGAGCCCCACAAGCCGCAAGACGCCGAACGCCGCGCCGCCGAGGCGCTGCTGACCGGCGCCGACGCGCCGCCGCCGCCGCCCCGCGACGAGGACGGCACGGAGATCGAGATCGACGCGACGCTGACCTTTTCGGCCGATGAAAAGCTGAAGACGCTGGATTTCGAGCAGATGACCGTGGCGGAGGCCGCCAGGGCCCGCGCGGCGATCGCGCGCATGCAATTGCCGGTGAAGCCCATCGCCTCGCGCCGCACGCGGCCGTCGGCAACGGGGCGGCGCGCGGATTGGCGCGCCACCATGCGCGAGGCCATGCGCTACGGCGGCGAGCTGCGCGGGCTGCGGATGCGCGCCCGCACCCTGCGCTGGCCCAATCTGGTGGCGCTGTGCGACATTTCCGGGTCCATGTCGTCCTATTCCCGGATGCTGCTGCATTTCCTGCATGCGGCGTCGAACGCCAGGGGCGCGGGCTGGGCCAAGGTGCACAGCTTCACCTTCGGCACGCGGCTGACCAACATCACGAGGCATCTGCGCCAGCGCGACGTGGACGCGGCGCTGCGCGCGGCGGGCGCCGAGGCGCAGGATTGGGAGGGCGGCACCCGCATCGGCGAATGCCTGCACGTCTTCAACCGCGACTGGTCGCGAAGGGTGCTGGGGCAGGGCGCGGTGGTGCTGCTGATCACGGACGGGCTGGACCGCGACGACCCGGACCGCCTGGCGCGCGAGGCCGAACGCCTGCGTCTGTCGGCGAAAAAGCTGATCTGGATAAACCCGCTGCTGCGCTGGGACGGCTTCGCGCCGCGCGCCGGCGGGGTGAAGGCGCTGCTGCCGCACGTGGACAGCTTTCGCGCCGGGCACAATCTTCAGTCGCTCGAACAGCTGGCCAGCGCCCTGACCCGCCCCGATGATCTGGGCGAAAAGGCGCGGCTGATGCGGCTGCTCGACTAGGGGCGGGACTGGGGCCGCGATTGGGGCCGCGATTGGGGCCGCGATTGGGGGCTCGACTGGCTGTTCGACTGGCTGTTCGACTGGGGGCGCGGCGCCGGCTTGCAGTCGGGCGAGGCCAGCGCGGTCGCCGCCGGGTCATGCCAGCGCAGCAGCAACCGGCGCGGCAGGCTGCGCATGACAAACCCGTTTTCGCCCGGCGCGGCGCTTGGCCCGGGATAGGGGTCGCGGTCGGCCTCGCCGCCGTCGCGCGGGAAACGGCGGCGCTGCGCGGCATTGGCGCGGTCCACCAGCGCGGTCGAGGAAAAATCCAGGAACACCGCGTGCAGCACCCCGCCGGGCGCGCCCGCGCCGCCCGCCACGCCGATCGAATCCCAGATCGCCTCGAAACGCACCGGGCGCCCGCCCCGGCGCGCATCGAGGCAACGGCGATCCTCGGGGCCGAATTTTTCGCGCAGCGCCGCCATGATCGCGGCGAAATCCACCGGGCGCGCGTCCACGCGGCGGCGTTCGAACAGGATCTGGCGCAAGCCGCCCTCGGGGGTGCGCTGGAACAGGGCGCGAAAGCGCAGCCCGGCGATCTCCGTATCCAGCGCCTGATCGGCGAACATGCCGCCGCCATAGGAAAACCGCCCGTCGAGCGGGGCCAGCCCGGGCCCGATCGCCACCGCCAGCGCCGCGCCGTCCATGCCCCATTGCGCGCGCAGCCAAAGCGGCGGCCCGGCCTGCGCGGCCCCGGCGGGTTGCGCCGGACCGGCGATCCATCCCGACAGGGCGAGGGCGGCGATGCGGCATGCGAGCGACGGGCGGGAAATGGCGGCCTCCTTTGCGGCGGTCCATTGAATATGGGGCGCGCGGCGGGGTTTTCACGGGCGACGCCCGGCAGGGCCGACCGACGGGCCCGCCCGCCCGCCGGAAAACCGACTCCGCTTTTCGGCGGCGACGCGCTATCAAGCCTGCGAACCATGCGGAGCGGACCATGCGGATGATCGAAAGCATTGCGGATCTGGAGGCGCTGTACGGCGCGCCGGCGCCTGCGGCGCTGACCAAGGTGACCCGGCGGCTGACGCCCCTGTATCGCCGGTGGATCGGGGGCGCGCGCTTCGTGGTGCTGTCCACGACCGGCCCCGAAGGCACGGATGCCAGCCCGCGCGGCGATGACGGGCCGGTGGTCGAGATCCAGGATGACCGGACCATCCTGCTGCCCGACTGGCGCGGCAACAACCGCATCGATTCCCTGCGCAACATCGTGCGGGACGGGCGGGTGAGCCTGATGTTCATGATCCCCGGCTGCGACAACGTGGTGCGGGTCAACGGCCATGCGGGGCTGAGCGCCGATCCGCGCCTGACGGGGCGGTTCGAAAAACGCGGCCTGCGCCCGAAGACCGTGATCGTGACCGATGTGGACGAGGCGTATTTCCAATGCGCCAAGGCGCTGATGCGATCCGGGCTCTGGACCCGCGGCGACGAAAGCGCGCGGGCGCCGACGGCCGGGGATTTCCTGCGCGAGATGCAGGCGGGGTTCGACGCCGCGGGCTATGACGCGGGCTATGCGGATCGCGCCCGGTCGCGGATGTGGTGACAGCGCGCCCGGTTGCACTGGAAACCCCGGCGCGGGCGCGCCATACTCGGGGCTCTCCTGCCGCCACTGCGCGCCAAGGCCAAGGCGCGCGAGAACCGGATGCCCCGCCATGCCCCTTGCGACTCATGACCGCATACCCGAAGCCGCGCTGGCCTGGATCGACGCGGGCAAACCGGCGGCGCTGGCCACGGTGATCCAGACCTGGGGTTCGGCGCCCCGGCCCGCGGGCAGCCAGCTGGCGATATCCTCGGAGGCCGAGATCACGGGCTCGGTGTCGGGCGGCTGCGTGGAAAGCGCGGTGGTGGTCGAGGCGCTGGAGGCGTTGGAGGACGGCGCCTGCCGGATCCTCGAATACGGGGTGAGCGACGAAGACGCCTTCGCCGTGGGCCTCGCCTGCGGCGGCGCCATCCGCATCATGGTCGAACCCATCGGCGTCGGCCAGGGGCCGGACGTGGCGCTGATCCGTGACCTGGCCGCGGCGCGCGCCGACCGACGGGCGCTGGCCTATGTGGTGGGGCTGAAGGACTGGTCGCGGCTGCTGCTCGACGGGGCCTGCGGATCGCCGCTGGGCGAACAGGTGCGCGCCGGCATGCATGCGGATCGCTCCGGCATGATCGAGGTCGACGGCGAGGACTGGTTCATCGGCATCCACAACCCGCCCCTGCGCATGATCGTGGTGGGCGCGGTGCATATCGCCCAGCCGCTGATGCCCATGGCGCGGCTGGCGGGCTATGACGCGACCCTCGTGGACCCGCGCGAGGCCTTCGCCGCCGACGCGCGGTTCCCGGGCGAGACCATCCTGCGCGACTGGCCCGACGAGGCGCTGGACGCGCTGGGGCTGGACGCGCGCACCGCGGTGGTGACGCTGACCCATGACCCCAAGCTCGACGATCCGGCGATCATGCGGGCGCTGCGCTCGGACGTGTTCTATCTGGGGTGCCTGGGGTCGAAGAAGACCCACGCCAAGCGGGTGACGCGGCTGCTGGCGGCGGGGTTCGGCGATGATGACATCGCCCGCATCCACGCCCCGGTGGGGGCCGATATCGGCGCCCGCACCCCGGCCGAGATCGCCCTGGCGGCGCTGGCCCAGATCACCGAGCGCTTGCGCCGCCCCGATACCCGCCCCGATACCCGCACCGATACCCGCCCAGATACCAAGTCCGGCGCCCGCCCCGACACCCGGTCTCACGACCGCCCCGGCGCGGCGCCGTCGCGGGATTCAGCCCTTGCCTGAGCGCGCGACGTGAGGTTCGGCCCGATCCCGCTTGCCGAGGCGCAGGGCGCGGTGCTCGCGCATTCGCTGACGCTGGCGGGACGGCGGCTGAGGAAAGGCGCGGTGCTGGGCGCCGGGGATCTGGCGGCGCTCGCCGCGGCCGGGATCCATGAGGTGATCGCCGCAAGGCTCGACCCCGCCGACATGCCCGAAAACGCCGCCGCCGCGGCCATCGGCGCGGCGCTGGCCCCGGATCCCGCCGCGCTGGGGCTCAGCCTCAGCGCGCCCTTCACCGGCAGGCTCAATGTCTATGCGCTGGGCGCCGGGGTGCTGCGGGTCGACGCGGCGCTGGTGGACGCGGTGAACGGCATCGATGAATCGGTGACGCTGGCGACGCTGCCCGATCACGCGCGGGTGGCGCCGCGCCAGATGCTCGCCACCGTGAAGATCATCCCCTACGCCGCCCCGCGCGACGCGGTGGCGGCGGCGCGGCGCGCATTGGGCGGGGGGCGGGCGCTCAGGGTGCACGGGCCGGTCCTGGCGACCGCGTCGATCGTGCTCACCCGCACGCAGGGCATGAAGGCGCGGCTGCTGGACAAGGGCGCCGCGGCGATCGGCGCCCGGCTCGCCGCCTTCGGGGTCGCGGTCAGCGACGAGGCCCGCATCCCCCATGACACCGCCGCGCTGGCCGGGGCGGTGCGCGCCGCGCGGGGCGAGGCGGTGCTGATCCTCGGCGGGTCGGCCACCTCGGACCGGCGCGACGTGGGCCCGGCGGGGCTGGAGGCGGCGGGCGGGACGGTCAGCCGCTTCGGCATGCCGGTGGATCCGGGCAACCTGCTGTTTCTGGGCGCCACCGCCGACGGGCGTCCGGTGATCGGCTTGCCGGGCTGCGCGCGATCGCCGGCGCTGAACGGCGTCGACTGGGTGCTGGAACGCGTCATCTGCGGGCTCGCGGTCAGCGCCGGCGACATCGCGCGCATGGGGGTGGGCGGACTGCTGAAGGAAATTCCCTCGCGCCCGCAGCCCCGCGCCGGCGGCGCGCGCACCCCGGCGCGCCCGGTCGTGGCGGCGGTGCTGCTGGCCGCGGGGGCCTCGCGGCGCATGGGCGGGCGCGACAAGCTGCTGGAAGACATCGACGGGGACCCTCTGCTGCGCCGCGCGGCGCGGGCGCTGATCGCCAGCGCCGCCGACGAGGTGCTGGCGGTGATCCGCCCCGGCGACGGCGCGCGGCGCGCGGCGCTGGCGGGGCTGGATCTGCGCATCGTCGAAAACCCTGCGGCGGCGGAGGGCATGGCGTCCTCGATCCGCGCCGGGCTGGCGGCGCTGCGCGAGGACGCGGACGCCGTGGCGCTGTGTCTGGCCGACATGCCGGACCTGGGCGCCGCGCATCTCGACGCGCTGATCGCCGGGTTCGATCCGGGCGAGGGGCGGGCGATCTGCCGCGCCGCCGACGCGGCCGGCCGCCCCGGGCATCCGGTGCTGTTCGGGCGGCGGTTCTTCGAAAGCCTGGCGCGGCTGAGCGGCGACGAGGGTGCGCGCGAGGTGCTGCGCGCCAACGCCGATTTCGTCATCGACATCCCCACCCCGGGCGGCGCGGCGCGCGTGGATCTGGACACGCCGGAGGCCTGGGCGGCGTGGCGCGCGGGCCGGGGCGGGGGCCGGGGCGGGGATCGAGACGCGGAAGGCGGCGGCGATGGCGGCGGGGCGCCCGGTCCGGTCAGGGCGAAGGGAGCCTGAGCACCTTTTTCTCGCCGCCGCGCGTCAGGCGCAGGCGATCCCCGGCGATGTCGGCGACGCGCCAGCCCTCGATCACCTGCCCGGGGCGCACGCGCTGAAAGCTGCCGTCGGGCATGCGCAGCAGGGCGCGCCGGGCGCCGGGCTTGCCGTAGACCCCCATCAGCGAAACGCCGTGGAAATGCCCGTCGGCGCGGCGGGTGGCGGCCGGGCCGGCGGACAGCGGCGGGGCGCCCGGCCGCACATTCGCCAGCGAAGGCGCGAAGGCCACGGATTTGCGCGCCGCGCGCCGCGCCTCGATGCGGGCGGCGGCGCGGATTTCGGCCTGAAT
This sequence comes from Oceanicella sp., assembly GCF_056449545.1. NCBI lineage: Bacteria > Pseudomonadati > Pseudomonadota > Alphaproteobacteria > Rhodobacterales > Paracoccaceae > Oceanicella > Oceanicella sp. The sequence goes on from NZ_JBWOMN010000087.1 coordinate 26,603, forward strand.
CCGGGCGATGATCGAGGCCGGGCGCGGCTTGGACGCGTGCCCCGCGAAGCGGGCCGGCGCGCGGGATGGCGGGCGCCGGCGCGGGATGGGCGAGGCGTCCG
>NZ_JBWOMN010000088.1:0-11535 GCF_056449545.1 Oceanicella sp.
TGCGCGTCCTGGCCCGGCGCCTCCGGCGACAGGCGCAGCGCGGCGTCGCGCCATTGCGCGCGCCAGCGCCGGGGGGGCTGCATCCGGGCGCGCAGCAATTCAAGCCGCCATGACGGGGCGCGGACGCGGGCCCCGAAGCCGGCGCCCTCACCGGCGCGCCCCCCCGAATCCGCGGCGCGGCGCGGCGTCGCCGCATCGGCGCCGGCCGGGGGCAGGCTGGGCGCGGGGGCCATGCGCCAGCGGGTCTCGATCCCCGCCGCGCCGCCGGGATCGGGGGTCAGCAGCAGCCCCAGCGGCGGCGCGTCCGGGCCCGCCTCGCCGCCACGCTCCGCCGCCAGATGCAGGCGGCGCACCGGGGTCAGGCCAGGGGGCGCGGGCAGTTCGACCACCGCCAGCCGGCAGGCGCCCGAGCGCAGCGCCTCCTCCATGATCCAGAGCAGATCCTCGCGCCGGCGCGGGGTCGCCATCACCAGCCGCCCCGGGTCGAAGAAGGCGCGCAGCCCGTCGGGGTTCAGCCGCCCCTCGGCATGGGCAAGCCGGATCCACAGCACCGGTCCGCGCGCGCCCATGCGTTCCAGCGCCCCGGCCGCCATCGCCGCGAAGATCATGCGCGAGGGGCCGCAGATTTCATGCGCCCGGCCCAGCGCCAGCGCCGCCGGGTCCCGGTCTTCGACCCCGAGGCGCAGCGCGGGGCGCGGCCCGCGCTGCGGGCGGGCGAGGCGGGCAAGATCCTTGGGCGGCATGGCGATCCCGGTCGGGGGGGGGGCGGGCGAATCGGATGTTCCTGTATTGTTCTTACCAGCCTGACGGCGGGTCCGCCACCATCCCGCTCAAGCCCGGCGCAGGACCAGCGTCGACCATTCGCCAAGCACGATGCGCTCGATGCGCGAAAACCCCCAGGCGCGGTAAGCGCCCTCGACCCAGTTCGCCTGACGATTGAGAATGCCCGACAGCGCCACGACCCCGCCCGGCGCCGCGGCCCGCGCCATGTCCGGGGCCAGCGCCTTCAGCGGTCGGGCGAGGATGTTGGCGAAGATCAGGTCGAACGGCATGGCGGCCCGCAGCAGCGGCGTGCGGAATCCCACGGCGCAGCCGACGCGCATCCACGGCGCCGCGCCGTTGCCGGCGGCGTTGGCGCGCGCGGTGGCCGCGGCGACGGGGTCGATGTCGGTGGCCACAACCGGGCAGCGCCAGAGCCGCGCCGCCGCCATGCCCAGCACCCCGGTGCCGCAGCCCACATCGGCGACCCGGCGCGCCCTGAATCCGCGCCTGGCCAGCCGGTCCAGCGCCAGAAGGCAGCCCCGCGTGGTGCCGTGATGGCCGGTGCCAAAGGCCATGGCGGCCTCGATCTCCAGCCCGATGCGGTTGAGAGGCACGCGCTCGGCGTCATGGCGGCCATGGATCACGAAGCGCCCGGCCTCGACCGGGGTCAGTTCGCGGCGCACCTGCGCCACCCAGTCCCGGTCTTCAAGCCGCGACACCGCGAAAGGCTTCGCGCCGAAGCTCGCCGCCAGCAGGTCCAGCGCCACGCCGTCCGGGGCGGCGAGGAAATAGGCTCCGACCTCCCAGCGCCCGGCGCCGTCCTCGACCTCCAGCGCCGCGATGGCGGTGGGGGCCAGCGGCAGGGTTTCGACGGCGGCGCCCAGCGCCTCGGCGGCGGGTTGTCCCGCAACGGTGGTCAATGCGGTCCAGGTGGCCATGGGGGCTCCGTTCTCGGGCGGCGGCGGGGGGGGGGCGCCTGCCAAGGCGATAGGCGGGCGGCCGGGCGAGGTCAAGCGCCGCCGCGCCCCGGTTCAGGCGCCGACGCCAACCGGGCAGGTCACGCCGACGCCGCCGACGCCGCAATAGCCGCCGGGGTTTTTCGCAAGGTATTGCTGGTGATAATCCTCGGCATAGAAGAATTCCGGCATGGGCAGGATCTCGGTGGTGATCTTCCCCAGCCCCGCCGCGTCCAGCCGCGGCTGGAAAGCGCCGCGCGCGGCGGTCGCGGCGGCGATCTGGTCCGCGTCGCCATAGATGCCCGAACGATACTGCGTGCCCCGGTCATTGCCCTGGCGCATCCCTTGCGTCGGATCGTGGTTTTCCCAGAACACCCGCAGCAGCGCGTCATAGGCGACGACCGCCGGGTCGTAGACCACGCGCACCACCTCGTTATGGCCGGTCCGGCCGGTGCAGACCTCCTTGTAGGTGGGGTTCGGGGTCGGCCCGCCGGCATAGCCCACGGCGGTCACCCAGACCCCGTCGCGCCCCCAGAACATGCGCTCCACGCCCCAGAAACAGCCCATGCCGAACAGCGCGACCCGCGCGCCCTCGGGATAGGGGCCTTTCAGGGGGCGGTGATTGACGAAGTGGAATTCGGCGGTGGGGATCGGGTCGGGGCGCCCGGGCAGGGCGCTGGCGGCGTCGGGGATCTCGGGCTTGCGGGCGAACAGCATGGGGGGCTCCTGTTGCGGGCGTCAGGCGGGGGGCGGGATGTGCAGCGGGCGCTGCTCCTCGATGGCCTCCATGGCGAAATACGAGGTCACGCTGTCAAGCTCCACCCCGGCGATCAGCCGCTGATAGACCTGATCGAATCCGGCCATGTCGCGGGTCACGATCTTGAGCATATAGTCGTAATCGCCGCCGATGCGATGGAAATCCACCACTTCGGGAATGCCCGAGACATGGCGGCGAAAACGTTCCAGCCAGGCGGCGGAATGGCTGCGGGTGCGGATCATCGTGAACACCACCAGGTCGAGCCCCAGCGCCCGCCGGTCCAGCCGCTGGGTCTTGCCCCGGGTGATCCCCGCCGCCGCCAGCGCCTGAAGCCGCCGCCAGCAGGCGTTCTGCGACAGCCCCACGACCTCGGCCAATTCGCGCTGGGACAGCGCCGCGTCTCGTTGCAGGGCGTTCAACAGGTTGATGTCGATCTGATCTGGTTTTCTGGACATTAGGCGATCATATGACCCGAAATTCACGCGATCAACCGGGTAATAGGTAATGAAATGGCGGCGATCTGCGCGTTATCCTTTCCGCAGACGCAAGCCAGCCGCCAGATCACGGAGACCGCCATGCCCTTCACCGCGTTCCGCCAGACCCTCGCCGCCGCCGGCCCCGACCTGCCGTCGCGGCTTCGCGCCGGGCTGATCGGCGAGGGCCTGCCCATCCCCGGCCCCTTCGGCGACAAGCCGCTGGTCTACGCCGATTACGTGGCCTCGGGCCGCGCCCTGCGTCAGGTCGAGGATTTCGTCGCCGCGCAGGTGCTGCCCTTCTACGCCAACAGCCACACCGAGGAGTCCCATTGCGGCGCCCGGATGACCCGCCTGCGCGAGGCCGCCCGGTCCGAGATCGCCCGCCTGACCAACGCCGATCAGGCCGATCACGCGGTGATCTTCGCCGGGTCCGGGGCGACGGCGGGGCTGAACCGGCTGGTCAACCTGCTGGGCGTCGCCGCCGCGGCGGCTTCGGGCGCGCGCCCGGTGGTGTTCATCGGCCCCTATGAGCACCATTCCAACATCCTGCCCTGGCGCGAGAGCGGCGCCGAAATGGTCGAGATCCCCGAAGCCCCCGGGGGCGGGCCGGATCTGTCGGCGCTGGAGGCGGCGCTGATCGCGCGCGCCGACCGGGGGCTGAAGGTGGGGGCGTTCTCGGCCGCCTCCAACGTCACCGGCATCGTCACCGATCCGGCGCCGGCGACGCGGCTGCTGAAGGCCCATGGCGCCCGCGCGGTCTGGGATTTCGCCGGCGGCGGCCCGTATCTGCCGATCGACATGCAGGCCGGGGGGGGCATCGACGCGGCGGCGCTGTCGCCGCACAAGTTCATCGGCGGGCCGGGCGCCTCGGGGGTGCTGATCCTGCGCCGCGACGCGGTGCGCGCGCCAACGCCGAGCTGGCCGGGCGGCGGCTCGGTGGCCTTCGTGTCGCCCTGGGCTCAGGATTATCTGGCGGCGGTGGAGGCGCGCGAGGAGGCCGGCACCCCCAACGTCATCGGCGACATCCGCGCGGCGCTGGCGCTGCTGGTCAAGGAGGCCGTGGGCCAGGATTTCATCGACGCCCGCGAAGCCGAATTCAACGCCCGGGCGCTGGCCGCATGGGGCGCTTCGCCGCTGGTCGAGATCGTCGGCGGCGCCATGGTGACCGGGGGGCGGGCGCATCGGCTGCCGATATTCTCGCTGCGGCTGCGCGACGCCGCCGGCGGGCGCATCCACCAGCAGCTGTTCACCCGGATGCTGAGCGACGTGCACGGCATCCAGGCGCGCGGCGGCTGCGCCTGCGCCGGGCCCTACGCGCATCGGCTGCTGGGCATCGGGCGGGCGGCCTCCGAGGCCCTGCGCGCCGAGGTGCTGGCCGGGCGCGAAACCGCCAGGCCCGGCTGGGTGCGGATGAACTTTTCCTATCTGATGGATGACGCGACGGTGGATTTCATCATCGCCTCGGTGCTGGACCTGGCGGCGCGCGCGACTGAATACGCGGCCCATTACCGCGCCGATCCGGACAGCGCGCGGTTCTGCGCGCCGGAACGGGCGGCGGCCTGAGCCCGGGCTATTCCACCGACACCCGGGCCTGCGCCGCGCCGCCCAGCGCGTCGATCACCGCGATCGAGGCGGCGCCCGGCCCGTCGGGGCGCCAGAAGGCCTGGCGGTCCCATTGCGGCGGGCCCAGCGGGCGCCCGTCGATCAGCCAGACGAAAGGCGGGCGGCCCTCGGCCACCTTCAGCGCCAGCGCCGCGCCGGCCCCGGGATCGATCCGCGCGCCGTCGGGCGGAAAGGCGATGCGCGGCCCCGCCTGCGCCAGCGCCGCGCCGCGCCCCCGAAACCGGCGCAGCGGGATCGGCAATTCGGCGTTCGAAACCGTGAGCGCGTCGGGGGGCGGCGGCGGCAGGGGCGCCGGCGGGCGTTCCAGCCGCGCGAAGGCCGCGAACAGCAGCGGCGCGGCGGCGCTGGCGCCGGAGATCCCCGGCGCGGCGCCGCCATCGGGGCGCCCGATCCAGGCGGCGATCACGTACCGCCCGTCGAACCCGGCCGCCCAGGCGTCGCGATAGCCATAGGACGTGCCGGTTTTCCATGCGATCCGCCCCGGCGCAGCGCCGGAGGGCGGGGCGATCCCGGCCAGGATATCGGCCACCTGCCACGCCGCGACCGGGCTCAGCACCCGCTTTTGCGGCGGTCGCGCCGCGTCCCGCTCCGCCGTCAACGGCATGGCCGCGCCGCCATGGGCGATGCCGGCATACAGCGTCGCGAGGTCGATCAGGCTGATCCCCAGCCCGCCCAGCGCGATCGCCAGCCCCGGCGCCGCGCCCTCGGGCAGCCGCGGCGTCGCCCCGGCGCGCCGCAGCCGCGCCATCATCCGCGCCGGCCCCACCGCGTCGAGCAGCGCCACCGCCGGCAGGTTCAGCGAGGCCTGCAGCGCCGCGCGCAGGCTCACCGTGCCGCGAAAGCCGCCGTCGAAGTTTTCCGGCGACCACGATCCGAACCGCATGGGGCGGTCCTCGATCAGGGTTTCCGGATGCGCCAATCCGGCCTCGAAGGCCAGCCCGTAGATCAGCGGCTTCAGCGCCGAACCGGGGGAGCGCAGCGCCCGGGTCATGTCCACGAAACCGCGCCGCCCGCGCGCATAGCGCCCCGGCGACCCCACCGAGGCGAGGATCTCGCCGCTTTCATGATCGGCGACGATCAGCGCCGCCGACAGCCCCGGCGCCAGCGCCGCGCCGGTCTCGGCCAGCAGCGCTTCCATGCGCGCCTGCATGTCGCGATCGAGCGTCAGGCGCAGCGTCGCGGCCTCGGGGCGGGCGGCGCGCAGCCGGTCGGTCAGATGCGGGGCCAGGGCGGCGAACGGGCGGCGCGCGCGGGGCAGGGGGGCGCGCATGGCGGCGGCGGCGTCGCGGCGGTCGAGCGCGCCGTTCAGCGCCCCCAGCGCCAGCACCCGGTCGCGCGCCGCCAACGCCGCTTTCGGGTTGCGATCCGGGCGGCGCGCCTCGGGCGATTGCGGCAAGGCGACCAGCAATGCCGCCTCAGCCGGGGTCAGGCGCGCGGGCGGCTTGTCGAACCAGGCCAGCGCCGCGGCGCGCACGCCCTCCAGATTGCCGCCATAGGGCGCCAGCGTCAGATACAGTTCCAGCACCCCGGTCTTGCCGAGGCGGCGCTCCAGCGCCAGCGCCACCCGGATCTGGCGCAGCTTGCCGGCCCATTGCCCGGTGGGGCCGCGTTCCAGCAGCCGCGCGGCCTGCATGCTCAGCGTCGAGGCCCCCGACACCACCCGCCCGTTGGTCAGCGCCTGCCAGGCCGCCCGCGCCATGGCCCGCAGATCGACGCCGGCATGCGCGTTGAACCGCTGGTCCTCATAGGCGATCAACTGGCGCAGGAACCCCGGATCCACCTCCGCGATCCGCACCGGCAGCCGCCAGCGCCCGTCCGCCGCGCGCCACGCCCGCAGCAGGCGCCCGTCCCGGTCCAGCGCCACGGCGGAGATGCCGGGGACCAGCGGCGGCAGCTCCGCAGTCGCGATCCAGCGGTCAAATCCAACCGGGACCGCGACCCCCGCCGCCAGCGTCAGCGCCAGCAGGCCCGGCGCAAGGCGTGATTTGAACCACCGCCTCAGCGCATCGCTCCCAGCACCGTCAGCCGCCCGAAATCGCCCCAGGCGCGGGCCTCGGGGCGATACATGTCTTCGACCGAGGCGGCCGGATAACGAAAAATCCCCGGCGACACGGCGCGCACCACATAGGCGAGGCGGAAGCGTCCGATCCCGCTCCAGTCCACGGCGGCGAGGAAACGGTCGGCGCGGAATTCCACATGGCGCGGATCGTCGAGCGGGTCGAGCCAGTCCAGCGCGGCCACGTCGCCGCCGCGCAGCAGATTGGGGTTGTCGATCTCGAACCCGGCGGGCAGGGGATCATCGATCATCAGCCGCGCCTCGCGCAGCATCGCCGAAGCCACGTCGAGCACCACCACCAGCCGGTCGCCAAGCGTCACCGCCTGTTGCGAGGCCGGCTCTCCCGCAAGCGTGAACAGCCGCCGTTCGATGCGATACCCGTCCCCTCCCGCCTTCGGCGGGGTCTCGGGCACGCCGAACACGGTCAGCGCCGCCTCGGTTGGCGCGTCGGCGAGATTGGCGATCTCCAGCGGCCCGGCCGCCAGCGCCGCCGCGTCGACGCTCCGCGCCAGCGGGCCGTCGAGCGCAACGCCGTTGATCGCCAGCCCGCCGCGCGCGTCGTCCAGCAGCGCGTTGGCGGCAAGCAGGGTCCAGGCCATTTCCTGCGTCGAGGCGCGCCCGTCGCCGGCGCGCGCCAGCGATTCGGTCAGGGCCGCGACGCCCACCGCATTCGACCCGGCCTCCACCGCCAGCGCCAGCACCCCGGCGCGATCGCGCCGGGCCGATCCGTAATCGGCGCGCCAGCCGTTCCCGTTCCCGTTCCCGTCCTCATCCAATGCCGCCAGGGCCAGCCGGAACATGGCGTCGGCGCGGGACGGCTCGCCATACATGGCCAGCGCCGCGCCAAGCTGGGCGCGCGCCAGCGGGGTGGCGAAATCCTCGCCCTTGGCGTCGGCGTAGTAGCGCAGATCGCCGATCGAGGCGCGGCCCTCGCGCGCCAGCACCATCAGCGCATAGGCCAGCGCCTCGCCGCCTTCCTCGAAATCCCCTTCCCAGGCGACATGATTGGCGAGGTTGTCGAGCGCCGCCTCGAAGGCCCGCGCCGGCACCGCCCGCCCCGCCGTCCTGGCGCGGCTGAGAAAATCGCTGACATAGGCGTCAAGCCAGCCGTCGCCGTCCCGCGCGCGCCACAGCCCGAACCCGCCCGAGGCCGCCTGATTGGCGAGCGTCCCGCGGATCGCCGCATCGACGCGTTGCGCCGGGGCGTCGCGCACCCGGCCCGGCGGCGCGTCCACGCCAAGGGCCGCGGCCACCCGGTCGAAATAGATCAGCGGCAGGGCGCGCGAGGTCAGCTGTTCGGTGCAGCCATAGGGGTAGCGGTCCAGCGCCGCCAGCAGCCCCGGCGCGTCGAGCCGGGCCAGCGGCCCGGCGCTGAGCGTCACGCGCCCCGTGCCCGGCAGCACTCCGTCAAACACCTCGGCGTCGATCAGCGCCTTGCCCCCCGCCGCAATCGTCAGCCGCGATCTGCGCGCGATCGGCGGGTCATTGGCGCGCACCGGGATGCGCAGGGTTTTTTCAAGCGCCTCGCCGCCGGGCGTGACGACGGTCAGGCGCAGCGCCGCCTCGCCCGCCATGCCGGCCTCGATGGGGACCAGCAGGCGCGCGGTTTTTCCCCTGGCCAGGTCAACCGCCATCGCGGCGCGATCGGGCGCGATGCTCAGCCCCTCGCCCGCCAGCGTCACCTTCGTCGCGCCCGCGGGGCCCTCGACATGGGTCAGTTCGATCAGCGCCCGGCTGCGGTCGCCCGGCGCCAGGAAGCGCGGCGCCGAGATCGTCGCCACCACCGGATCGCGCACCAACACGTCCTTTTGCGCATGGCCGACGCCGCGCGCGCTCCAGATCACGGCCATCAGCCGCACGGTTCCGTTGAAATCGGGCATGTCGAAGCGGGCCGACACGCGCCCTGCCGCATCCGCCGTCACGACCCCGGAAAAGAACGCCGCCAGATCCTGCGTCGGCGGCGGCGCGTCGATGCGCGCCGCGCCGCCGCCGTCGCCGCCCGAGCGCAGCCGCCCCGCCGCCCCCTGCATGCCGTCGATCAGCCGCCCGTACATGTCGCGGATCCGCACCCCGAGCCGGCGCTGACCGAAATACCAGTCCTCGGGGGCCGGGGCCTTGTAGCCGGTGAGGTTGAGGATCCCCGCATCGACCGCGGCGATTGTGGCGTAGGCGGTTTCGCCCGGGGCCAGCCCGTCGATGCGCAGAACCGCGTCGAGCGGCGCGCGCGGCGCGGCGCGCGCCGGGGTCTCGAATTCGCCGGCCAGCAGGCGGGCGCCGGGGTCGACCTTGGCCCAGCCGAGCCCCAGCGCTCGGGTCGGGTTGCGTTTTCGGGCCACGTCCATGGGCCGGATCAGGCTGGCGATCACATAGGCGCCCGGCCCCCAGGCCTCGGTCACCGGCAGGGCCACGGTCTTTTCGCCCGCCGCCACGTCCGCCGCGGTGATCTCCACCACGCGCATGTCGATGAGCCGGTTGTCGGCGACCGCGACCAGCGCCATGCCGGCGTCGCGCGGGTTCAGGCGCAGGCGCGCCGTGTCGCCGACGCGGTAGGCGGCGCGGTCGAGCCCGACCCGCAGCAGGTCCGGCGTGTCCGAGCCCGCCCCGGCGCCATGCCACCCGGCGCTGAAGGTCAGCGAGGCCGCGGCATAGGCGCCGCCGGCGATTCGGGTCAGTTTCAGTTCGTAGCGGCCCCAGTCCACCGGGGCCTCGATGCGCGCCGGCGCGTCGGCGCGCAACTCCACCGCGCCGCTGGCAAGGCGCTTGCGGGTGATGACGGGCTCGTAGCGCCAATTGCCGTCGAGCTCGTACCATTGATAGGTGGTGTGCAGGCGCTCCAGCGTCCAGGACGCCTCGCCCAGATCCATGCGCGCCAGATCGCGCCCCACGGCGGCGATCTCGAAGCGCGCCTGTCCGCCTTCGTCCGCGGCGCCGTCGAACAGCGGCCTGATGCCGATCAGCGGCGCGGCCGGGGCCAGCGGCCGGGTCAGGCGGCGCTCCACCGGGCGCCCGCCGCCGTCCAGCGCGCGAATGGTGGCGGTGACGTTCAGCGGGCGGGTGGTCGGGGCGATCCCGGGCAGGGCGAACGGGATGCGCAGCAGACCTGCGTCGTCGGTGACCAGCCCCTCGGGCAGCGGGCGGGCGCGGGCGTCCACGCGCTCGTTCTCAAGCCCGAACCGGTAGCCGGGAAAGCCCGGCAATTCGCGCGAGGCCGACACGGCGATCTCGCCTTCCACATGCAGCCCCGCCGCCGGGGCGCCATACAGATGCCGCGCCGCCAGTTCCAGCGGCGGCAGGGCGTCGGGCGCAAGAACCCCCTCGGGCGCGCTCAACTCGGCGTCGAGCCGCTCGGGCAGGAAATCCTCCACCAGAAAGCTCATGACGGCGAGCGCCGGGGCGCCGGGATCCGCATGCACCGCCATGCGCCACGCGCCGCGCTGCGCCCCCGGGTCCAGCCGGAACGACAGCGCCCGCCCGCCGGCGCCCGCATCGGCCGCCGTCATGCGGCTGTGTTCGACCCCGTCGGGGCGGCGGATCACCACGGTCAGCGGCAGGCCCCGCGTTGCGTCGCCCGATGCGTCGCGGGCGAGGATGGTGGCGTGCACGGTCTCGCCGGGGCGGTAGACGCCGCGCTCGGTGGCGGCGAACAGGTCGATGGGCCCGGCGGGCGGGCGGCCCTCGACGCCGCGATCGCTGAGGTCGAACCCGGCCTCGGTGAGATCGAGAAAGGCGAAATCCTCCGTCGCCCCCTCGGGGGGCTCGACGATCAGCAGGGCGGGCGCGGCGCCGCCGGTCCCGCGCATCAGCCCCGGCGCGAAGCGGGCGTAGCCCCGCGCGTCGGCCACCGCCGCGCCCAGCACCGCGTTGTTGACCGCGATCAGCTGCAGCCGCGCCCCCGCGACGCCCTGCGCCGAGGCCAGCGACCGGGCGAACACATGCAGCCCGTCATCGCCGGCCAGCGTCGCCAGCCCCAGATCGGTGACCACGAACCACTGCGTGGCGGCGGAGCGCCAGCCTTCATCCGCGCCGCCATCGGGCGCGCGGGCGGTCATGGCGTAGGCGCCAGGGGCGAAATCGGCGATCGCCTCGCCCAGCGGCAGGGCGGTGACGGTTTCGGCGTTGAGCCTGACCTCCACCTCGGCGGTTCCGGTCCAGACCGGGGCGCCGAGCTCGTCGTCGATGCGGGTTTCCTCCCAGGCGTTGAGCGCTCGCCCGAACAGCCCTTCGCGCATGGCGGCGCGCAGGTTGCGGGCCCCGACCCGGTGGATGCGCAGATCGACCTCCGACAGGTTGACCGTGGCGATCGGCAACGCCGCGCCGCCGCCTTTGGCCAGCACATAGGCGCGGCCGGGAAACCGCAGCGCCGGTTTGCGGTCGCGCACGTAAAGCTGCAAGTCCACCGAGCGGTCGAGAACCTCGCCGCTGGCGGCGGGCAGCCCGGCGCGCAGGGTCACCCGGTAGCGGGTCCCGTGGCGGGCCCCGTCGAGGCAAAGCTGGCGGTCCTTCGCCTCCACCGGCAGATCCGCGCCCGCCGCGCGGGCATAGGGCGCGAAATCGACCCCCCGCGCCAGCGGTTCGGAAAATTCGACGCAGATCCGCGGCGACGCGGCGTCGGAATCGACGCTGTCGCCCACCACCCGGAACCCATGGAGCGACACCATTCGCGCCAGCGCCTGCGCCCGAGCCTCGGTGGGGGCGAGGCGTTGCGCCAGCCGCAGCGCCGGGATCGCGGCGCGGCCCTGACCGCGGCGTTCCAGCAGCGCCGCCAGCCGTGACAGCGTCGCGGCCCGCGCGGGGGCGGCGGGGGCGCGCAGATAGGCGTTGATCGTCGCCAGCGTCGCGGCCTTGGTCATGCGCCGCGCCGCGCGACGGCGCTTGGCGGCGCGGCGTTCGGCGGCCAGGGCGGCG
>NZ_JBWOMN010000089.1:0-15142 GCF_056449545.1 Oceanicella sp.
GTCGCGCGCAGGCGGCGGCCCCGGGCGCGGCGCCGCCCCGGCGCGATCAGCGCGCGCCGCCGGGCCGCCGGGCCGTCGGGCGGGGGCGAAACCGCGTCATGGGCGCAAAACCAGCGGGATGTCGCGATTTCTTTACCGTCCCGGATCAGAATCGATTGCGCCCGAAATCATTCGATTCGGTTGATGCATGAACGCGGGCGCCTTATCAGGGGCCATCGGTTTGGTCGCGACAGGGTCGCGCAGGCAGGCGCAGGGTGGATATTCAATGAACGACATGTCGCAACGAATGGACTCGGACATGCCCGACACCCCGGGCATGTCGTCGCGCGACTGGATGCGGGTGCTGGCGAAGTATCGCCAGCCCAGCCGGGCGCGCAGCCTGTTCGAACTGGCGATCACCGTCATCCCGCTGGCGGGCTTCGTCGCCGCCGCCTGGTGGGCGATGTCGGTCAGCTACCTGCTGGCGCTGGCGCTGACGGTCCCGGCCTCGGCGTTTCTGCTGCGGCTGTTCCTGATCCAGCATGATTGCGGGCATGGCGCGTTCTTCAGCGCGCGCTCGGCCAATGACTGGGTGGGGCGGGCGCTTGGGGTGCTGACCATGACCCCCTATGACGTGTGGAAACGCTGTCACGCGATCCATCACGCGTCCTCGGGCAATCTGGATACGCGCGGCATCGGCGACATCGACACGCTGACGGTGCGCGAATTCCAGGCGCTGTCGCCCTGGAAGCGGTTTCTTTACCGCGCCTACCGGCATCCCGTCACGCTGTTCGTGATCGGCCCGATCTACGTTTTCGTGTTCAAGCAGCGCCTGCCCTTCGGGGTGATGCGCGACGGCTCGCGCTACTGGATCAGCGCCATGGCCACCAATCTGGGCATCGCCGTCATCGTCGCGGCGATCATCTATTTCGTCGGGCTGGCGCCGTTCCTGCTGATCTATCTGCCGACCACCATCCTCGCCGCCGCGCTCGGGGTCTGGCTGTTCTACGTGCAGCATCAGTTCGAGGACACCTACTGGGAATACGCCAAGAAATGGCAGCTGCACGACGCGGCGCTTTACGGCAGCTCCCATTACGACCTGCCCGGGGTGCTGCGCTGGCTGTCGGCCAATATCGGCATCCACCACGTGCATCACCTTTACGCGCGGATCCCGTTCTACCGGCTCACCCAGGTGATGCGCGACCACCCGGCGCTGCGCGACGTGCGTCGCCTGACGCTGATGGAAAGCTTCGCCTGCGTGAAGCTGCAGCTCTGGGACGAGAACCAGCGCCGCCTGGTCACCTACGCCGAAGCCCGCGCCTGCTGAGCCCCCTTCCCGGGGCCGGGCTGAAAGGGCTGGGCTGAAAGGGCCGGGCTGAAAGGGCCGGGCTGAAAGGGCTGGGCGCGCGGTTGGCGGTTGCGCATCGTCGCCGCGCGAACGGGGCGCGATGCGATCGGGAGCCTCAGGCGGGGGCGGTTTCGATCTGCAAGTGAAATCCGTCGTGGATGTGGTCGATCATCTTCTGATTGGCGGCGGCCCCGTCGCCGAGGGCGATGGCGTCGATCAGCGCCAGATGATCGCCCAGCGATCTGGGGATGTCCGCGGTCTCGATGCTGGCGAACAGCAGGAACGAGGTCGAGCGGTTCCAGATCTTGTCGAAGAATTCCAGCAGGAACCGGTTGCCCGTGGCCTCGACGATCGAGCGGTGGATGCGCCGGTTGGCGTGGAAATACGCCTTGATCGAATCCTGGGTCAGTTGGGCGCCCTCGCCGGTCTCGCTTTCGGCGTGGATGCTTTCCTCGGCCTCGATCGCCTCGCGCAGCCGCTGGTTCAGCGCCGGATCGTTGCGCCGCGCCAGCAGCCGGGCGGCGTGGCCCTCGATGGCGGCGCGCGATTCGTAGATCTCGGCCACCTCGTCCTGGGTCAACTGGCGGATCACGAAGCCGCCGCGCCCGGCGAAGGCGAGAATGCCCTCCTGCTCCATGCGGATCAGCGCCTCGCGCACCGGGGTGCGGCTGATCTGGAACTGCTCGGCGAGCTTTTCCTGCACCACCTTGCGGTCGGGGCTGATGGATCCGTCGCGGATCGCCTCGACGATCTGGTCATAGACCTGATCCGCCAATCGAGTTCGAGGCTTGGACAGAGGCGTGAATCTCATCGGCGTCATTCTCCTGATCGATGCTGAATACCGAATTCAGTCGCCCGGCGAAAGGGCGGCTGCAACGACGCCCCGCGCCGTGGCGGTCCCGGCTCCGATTCCCCCTTGTCACCATATGGATACTGTATACAGTATACGCAAACAGGGAGGATCTGTCGATGTGCGGAATAGCAGGCAGGATACTGAACGCGCCGGGCAGGGTCGGCGCCGACCTTGTGGAGCTCATGGACGCGCAGAAGCATCGCGGCGCCGATTCGACCGGTTTCGCCATATACGGGATCCCGCGCGACACCGGATACGTGGTGCGCGCCATCGGCTTTGATCGCAACGCGCTGTCCGCCGATCTTGAGGATTTCCGCGCCATCCTGAAGGATCACGGCGGCGATTTCATCGACGATCCCACCTGGGATGACGGCGCCGCAAGACACTATTCCGTGCGCATGACCGTCACCGACCCGCGCGACGTCGCCCGCTGGACCGAGGCCGCGGACGCGATCTGCGACCGGCTGGAAATGCAGTCCGTGGGCCGGGCGCTGGAAATCATCAAGGACACCGGCGACGCCCGGGCGGTCGCCGACAAGCACGGCGTGCGCGACATGATCGGCACGCATGGGCTGGGCCATGCGCGGCTGGCCACCGAATCCGACGTGCGCCCCAATGCCAGCCACCCGTTCTGGGCGCGGCCCTTTCCCGACGTCGCCATCGTCCATAACGGCCAGATCACCGATTACTACACCTGGCGCGCCAGGCTGGAGCGCAAGGGCTACCGGTTCCTCACCTACAACGACAGCGAACTGATCGCGGTCTGGGTCTCGGACCGGATGAAGGAGGGCCTGACCATGAGCCAGGCGCTCACCCGCTCCATCGACGAGATCGACGGCGTGTTCACCTACATGATCGCCCAGCCCGACGGCATCGGCTTCGCCAAGGACCGCTTCGCCATGAAGCCGCTGGTGCTGGCGGAGCAGAACGGCGAGATCGCGGTCGCCACCGAGGAGCAGGCCGTGCGCCGCATCTGCCGCGAGGAGGCCGAGATCATCAACCATGACGGCCCGAGCCTGCACGGCATCTGGGGCGTCGGCAACCGGAGGGCCGCCGCATGAGCGACACGGCGACATCGACCCCCGCCAGGGCGGGGGCGGAGGTGGTGATCGAGGCCGGCGACCGCGCGATCCGCACGATCAACGAGGACATCCAGGCCGCCGCCGCCGCCGGCGCCTCGGTGCTGGTGACCAACACCCTGTCGCGCCACAATCTCGGCGTCGGCCTGCCGGCGGGGCTGAAGATCCGCTTCGAGGGCTCGGTGGGCTATTATTGCGGCGGGCTCAACAACGGCGCGGTCATCGACATCGAACGCAATGCCGGCTGGGGCGTGGGCGAGGCCATGGCCGCGGGCCACATCACCGTCGGCGGCTATGCGGGCATGTCCGCGGGCGCGGCGATGCTGGGGGGCACCATCCATGTGAAGGGCGACGCCGGCCCGCGCGCCGGCGTGGCGATGAAGGGCGGCGCCATCGTCGTCGAGGGGCGCATCGGCTACCAGTCGGGCTTCATGGCCCATGGCGGCAAGCTGATCGCGCTGGGCGGCGCCGGGGACAGCTGCGCCGACGCGCTTTGGGAAGGCGAGGTCTGGGTCGCCGGGGACATCGACAATCTGGGCGTCGACGCGGTGGTGACCGAACCCACGGCCGAACAGGTGGCCGAGGTGGACGCCATCCTCGCCCCCCTGGGGCTGGTGGATTCAAGCCGCGAATGGCGGCGCATCGTGGCCGGTCAACGGCTCTGGTATTTCGAAAGCAGGGACGCGAAAGCATGGCTGATGATATAGACGACCCCTATGTCTATCCGTTCGAGGAGGCGTCCGAGGACATGGTGCAGTTCGCCGACGGCGCGATCCCGGGCCGGCCGGCCGGAGCGCCCTCGTCCTACGACGCCGGCGGCTCCGCCCGCTGGACGCCGGAGGCCATATCGGAGGTGCACGCGCTGGCGCAGCTCGGGCGCTATCAGGTGCGCGGCTACAACACCTTCAACAAGCGATTGCCGACCTTTGACGATCTGACCTTCGTGCCGGCGACCATGACCCGCCTGCCGCTCGAAGGCTATCGCGAGAAATGCGACACCGGGACGGTGCTCGGCGGCGGGCGCGGGCTGGTGGACAACCCGATCGAGCTCGACATCCCGATCTACATCGCCTCCATGTCCTTCGGGGCGCTGTCGGCGAGCGCCAAGGAGGCGCTGGGCCACGGGGCCTCCAAGGTCGGGACCATGACCTGCACCGGCGAGGGCGGCATGCTGGAGGAGGAGCGCGCGGCGTCCAGACTGCTGGTCTACCAGATGTCTCCGGCGCGCTACGGGCTCGACCTCGACCATCTGCGCCGCGCCGACGGGCTTGAACTGGTGGTGGGGCAGGGCGCCAAGCCCGGCACCGGCGGGCTGCTGCTGGGCATGAAGGTGAGCAAGCGGATATCGCAGATGCGCACCCTGCCCGAGGGGGTCGACCAGCGATCGACCATCCGTCACCCGGATTTTCTGGGCGCCGACGATCTGGCGGTGAAGATCGAGGAGCTGCGCATCGCCACCAACTACAAGGTTCCGATCTTCATCAAGATGGGGGCGACGCGGCCGCGCTACGACGTGGCGGTGGCGGCCAAGGCGGGGGCCGACGTGGTGGTGGTGGACGGGGCCGAGGGCGGCACCGGGGCCTCGCCGG
Organism: Oceanicella sp.; assembly: GCF_056449545.1. Classification (NCBI taxonomy): domain Bacteria; kingdom Pseudomonadati; phylum Pseudomonadota; class Alphaproteobacteria; order Rhodobacterales; family Paracoccaceae; genus Oceanicella; species Oceanicella sp. Next base: position 4,849 of record NZ_JBWOMN010000089.1, read on the forward strand.
AACTGCTGCTCAATCACACCGGCATCCCGACCATGTCGGCGATCCCGGCGGCGCGCGAGGCGCTGGACGAATGCGGCATGTCGGGCAAGGTGACGCTGGTCGCCGCCGGCGGCATCCGCACCGGCACCGACGCGGCGAAATGCCTGGCGCTGGGGGCCGACGCGGTGATGATCGGCAACGCGGCGATGATCGCGCTGGGCTGCAATTCGCCGCGCTATCTGGAGGATTACCGGAAGCTCGGCACCTCGCCGGGGGCGTGCCACCATTGCCACACCGGGCAGTGCCCGGTGGGCATCGCCACGCAGGACGCCGGACTCGAGGCGCGCATGAACGTCGCTGCCGGGGCCGAACGGGTGGCGCGCTATCTGACCGCCATGACCATGGAGATCACCGCGCTGGCCAAGGCGTGCGGCAAATCCTCGGTGCATAATCTGGAGACCGAGGATCTGCGGGCGCTGTCCTTCGAATCCTCGGCCTTCACCGGGGTGAAGATGGCGGGCATCGACCGCCCCTTCGACTGGGGCCTGGCGCGAAAAGGCTGAGTGTTCGGTTGACCCCTGGGCCAATGGCGGATCGGGATCCGCCCTACGCTGAGTTGACAACGCCGCGCCGCCGCCCGGCGTTGTCGCGTCGGGCGGCGGCGCGGGCCGACGGCGCCGCGCAGGCGGGGTCAGCGGCCCGAGGGGCTTTCGTCAGGCGACAGCTTGCGCCGCGCGCCCAGCCGGAATCGATCGGCGGTGCCGAAATCCCGCATCGCCACCCCGGCGACGAAATCGCCGAACACCGGGCCGTGCTTGAACAGATGCCCTGAACACCCCCCGGCCAGCAGCAGGTTTTCGTGCCTGGGGTGCCAGTCCAGAATGAAATGCGTGTCCGGGGTCAGGATGATCTGGTTGAACTTGGAATCCACCACCCGCTCGCCCACCAGATCTGGGAACCGCTTGCCGATATAGCTGCGGGTGCGGGCCAGCATCTGGGTGCGGGCCATGCGTTCGTCATTGTCCAGATCCACCTTGTCGGGGATCACCACCGCCGCCTTGACGCCGCTGCCCTCCACCGAGGGCAGGCCGAAAGACCCCTCGCCATGGTCGATCCAGCAGGGCATGTGCGACTGGTCGAACATCTCGGATCCGTCCGGGGTCGAGGTGTAGAACACGTTGACCCCGATCACCGAGGCGATGGGCTTCACGGTGCGCGGGAACATGTCCGCCATCCACGGGCCGGTGGCCATCACCACCAGATCGGCCTCCAGCGGCTTGCCGTCGAGAAGGGGTTTTTCGTCCGCGTCGGTGATCACCCGGCCGCGAATCACCCGCCCGCCGAGCCGCTTGAACAGCTTCACGCCGGCGATCAGCGTGCGATGCGCCATGACCATGCCGGCCTCGGGTTCGAACAGCGCGTAGGCGATGCCGCGCGGGTCGAATTGCGGGAAGAAGGCCGCGATCTCCTCGGGCGCGTAGCGCTGGAAGGGCACGCCGAGCTGGGTGAAGGTCTCGGCGGTGTTGTCCTCCCATGACGCGCCCTTTTGCGAGGCGAGGATCAGCGCGCCGCATTCGTAATAGAGCTTTTCCTCCACCTCCTCCTGCAGCTCCAGCCAGCGCAGGCGCGATGCGCGCGCCCAGCGCGTGTAGAACTTGTCCTTGCCGTGGATCGAGCGGATCACCCGGTTGCAATCGGAGGAGCTGGCGCGCGGGTGCCCCGGTTCCCACCGGTCCACGAGCGCGACCTTCGCGCCTTTGCGCGCCAGCGCGATCGCGCTCATCAACCCCGCGATCCCCGCCCCGACGACCAGCACTTCCGGCTTTTGCATTTGTGAACTTTCCGCTTGCGCAACCATCATTCTGTATACAGTATACAGAGCAGCAGGAGCCGGACAAGAGCGCCGACGCAATCGGGAGAGAATGAATGGCCGAGACGGATTTCAGTCTGCCGCCGGGCGCCCACACGGTGGCGCTGGGCATGGGGGATCTGAACGGGATCATGCGCGGCAAGCGCATTCCGGCGACCCACTGGGACACGGTTTGCAAAAGCGGCAACGCGCTGTCCACCGCGTTGCTGGCCATCGACATGACCTCCGATGTCTGGGACACGCCCTATGTCAATTTCGACAACGGCTATCCCGACATGCACATGTTCCCGCTGACCAGGCCGGTGGCCTCGCCCTGGGAGGAGGGCGTCGCTTTCTGCATGGCCCGCGCCGAGGGCATGGACCACAAGCCTGTGCCCATCGATCCGCGCGGCGCGCTGGTGGCGCAGGTGGAGCGCGCGGCGGCCATGGGCTACGAGGTGCAGACCGGCACGGAACTGGAATTCTATCTGCTGGACCCGGAAACCCTGAAGCCCCGCGACCAGGGCATTCAGGTCTACAGCCTCGCCCGCGCGGCGGAACTGGAACATGTGCTCGGCCCGATCCGCCAGCAGATCAACGAACTGGGCATCCCCATCGAACAGTCGAACCCGGAATACGCGCCGGGGCAGGTGGAGGTGAACATCCGCTATGACGAGGCGCTGCTGTCCGCCGACCGGGTGATCATGTTCCGCTCGCTGGTCAAGAAGCTCGCCCATGTGCATGGCTACATGGCGACCTTCATGGCCAAGCCCTTCATCGATCAGTCGGGCAACGGCTTTCACACCCATTATTCGCTATGGAGGGACGGAAAGAACGTGTTTTCCGACGGCGGCAAGCTGTCGGAGACCGGGCGGCTGTTCGTCGGCGGGCTGCAAAAGCGCATGCCGGAGATATCGCTGGCCGGGTCGGTCACGCCCAACGCCTTCCGGCGCAAGGCGCCCTACACCTTCAGCCCGACCAACGCCTCCTGGGGATATGACAACCGCACCGTGGGCATCCGGGTGATCGAGGGCGCCGACAGCGCCGTGCGGGTGGAAAAGCGCGACGCCTCGGCCGATTGCAACCCGTATTTCCTGCTCGCCTGCGACATCGCCGCCGGGCTGGACGGCATCGAACAGGGCATCGAGCCCTCCGCGCCCTGCATGGGCAACGCCTATGAGGACAGCGGGCCCACGCCGCTGCCCCTGGACATGCCCGCCGGGCTGGCGTTGGCGCGGGGGTCGGATTTCATGCGCGGCGTGCTTGGCGACGACCGCTGGGAGATCCTCTGCCAGCAGGCCGAACGGGAACTGGAATTTCTCGCCAATCAGGTCACCCCGGTGGAGATCGAACGCTATCTGGGGAATTTCTGAATGCGCATCGCGCGGGTCGTCGGCACGGCGACGGCGACCGTCAAGGCCGCCGGGCTGACCGGGCAAAGGCTGCTGATCGTCGATGTCGAGGACGCTTTCGGCGCACTGCTCGATCCGTCCGTGGTCGCGGTCGATGCGGTGGGCGCCGGGACCGGCGACCTCTGCCTGATGGTCGAAGGCTCGGGCGCGCGCCTGCCCCAATCCGTGGCCGGGCTGGCCGTGGACGCGACGCTGGTGGCCATCATCGACGCCGTCACGGCGGAGGGCGCGAAACCCGCCGCCGCCAAACGCAGAAAACCAACTTCCAGAAGAGGGACTTGAACACATGGCTCAGAAACCGGCCCCCGGGCAAACCGCGCTTGGCCTGATCGAGACGCGCGGGCTTGTCGCCTCCATCGAGGCGGCGGATGCGATGCTGAAGGCGGCGAGCGTGACGCTGGTGTGCCAGACAAAGGCCGGCGGCGGGCTGATCTCGACGCTGGTGCGCGGCGAGGTCGGCGCGGTGAAGGCGGCGGCGGATGCCGGCGCGGTGGCGGCCAACAAGGTCGGCGAGGTGGTGGCGGTGCATGTGATCGCCCGCCCCCATGACGAACTGGAATCGCTGATCGCGGCGCTTGGCGGCGGCGCGGCGGAGTAGACCTTCGGACGCGACGCGCGCAGCGCCGTCGCGCCGGGCGGCGTCCGGTCCCCGCCTGATCGTCCCCCGTTCTGGAAGGCGTTCCGAAAGGCGTTCTGAAAAACGTTCCGAAAAGAAGGATTCCCATGAGCGTCGCAGGTTTCGAGGCATTCGCCAATGCGGTGAGCGAAGGCGCCGCCGCCGGTTCGCCCCCCGCGCCGGCGCCGCGCGCGCTGTCCGGCGTCGCCGTGCTCGGCGGCGGCGACGACGCGCGCATGTTCGCGGCGCTGGCGCTGGCCGAGGGCTGCGCGGTCACTTTGTTCTCGGCCTATGGGCGGGACCTTGACGAGATCCGCGCCGCCGGGTCGGTGACCCTGCGCGGCGACGGGCCCATCGGGTCATTTCATGTCGACCCGGCGAAAGGCCCCGGCATCGCGCTCACCGGCGAACTTGACCGCGCGGCGGCGGGGGCGGATGCGCTGATCCTCACCGGTCCGATCCACAAGCAGCGCACCTATGCCATGGTGCTGGCCGATCATCTGCGCGACGGGCAGGTGCTGGCGCTGCCCAACGCCCGGTCCCTGGGCGCGGTCGAGGTCGCCTGGCTGCTGCAGGCCGGCGGCTGCGAGGCCGACATTTCCATTGTCGAGATGGCCGGCGCCCCCTACTGGATCCGGCGCGAGGGCGCGGCGCTGAGCCTGTCCGCCTGCCCGCCGGCGCCCGCCGCCGTGCTGCCGCAGGGGCGGGGCGATGCGCTGGAAGCGCTGCGCGGCATTCTGCCCAACATGCTGGCGACGATCTCCTGCGTGCATAGCGGTTTCGCCGATGCCAGCGGCGCCGTCGAATTGCCGGCGATCCTGCTCGGCGGCCCCGGCGCGCCCGATGGCGGCCCGGACATCCCCGAGGGCGGCACCCCGATTGCCGCCAACGACACCTTCCGCAACCTGATCGGCCCGCGCCATCGCGCGCTGATCGCAAGGCTCTGGGACGAACGCCGCGCCGTGGCGCGCGGGTTTGGCGTGCGCGACCTGCCGGATGCGGACGCGGCGATCGCCCAATGCGCCGGGGCGCGCGCCGGCCCCGGGTCGCGCCCGGTTCCCGCAACGCGCGAAACCGCCGAGATGATCCGCGCCGGGGTGATCGGCTCGCTGATCCCGCTGATCTCGGCCGCGCGGCTGGTGAACGCGCCGGTCCCCGCCACCGAGGCCATGGCGACGCTGGCCGCGACCATGCTGGATCGCGACCTCGACGGCGCCGGGCGGCGGCTGGAGACCATCGGCGTCACCGCCGCCGATGTCAGCGCGGCGCGCCGCCAGTTCGACGCGCTGATGAGAGGCCGCGACCATGGATGATGACCTGAAATCCATCGCCAGCGCGCGGCGCGCCGCCGAACGCGCCTGGCGCGCCTATAACGCGTTCCTCGGGACCGACCCGGCGCGCATCGACCAGATCGTCGAGGCCATGGCCCGCGCCATCGAACCCGAGGCGGTGCGGCTCGCCGAGATCGCGGTCGAGGAAACCGGCTACGGCAACGTCCCCGACAAGCGCGTGAAAAACCTGTTCAACGCCCTGTCGGTGGCCGATTACCTGCGCGACGTGACCACGCTCGGCGTGCTGTGGCGCGACGACGCCGCCAAGATCGCCGCCATCGGGTCCCCCATGGGCGTGGTGGCGGCGCTGGTGCCGGTGACCAACCCGACCTCGACCATCATCTTCAAGGCGCTCTCGGCGGTGAAGGCGGGCAACGCCATCGTCTGCGCGCCGCATCCGCGCGGGGTGCGTTCGGGGCTGGAAACGGTGAAGGTGCTGGCGGACGCCGCCGAACAGGCCGGCGCGCCCAGGGGGCTGATCCAGTGCCTTGACGAGGTGACGCAGGAGGGCACGGCGGAGCTGATGCGCCACCGGCGCACCTCGGTGGTCATGGCCACCGGCGGCCCGGCGATGGTGCGCGCCGCCTATTCTTCCGGCAAGCCGACGCTGGCGGTGGGGGCGGGCAACGTGCCCTGCTATGTCAACAAGTCCATGCGCGACGGGATCGGCGAGGTGGCCGAGATGATCATCACCTCGAAAAGCTTCGATTACGGCACCGCCTGCGTGTCGGAACAGGCGGTGATCGCCGATCGGGAGATCGCCCGCGATCTGCGCCATGAAATGAAGCTGCGCGGCGCCTATTTCTGCACCCGCGCCGAAGCCGACCGGCTGGCGGGGGTGATTTTCCTCGGGCGTCAGTCCATGGACCCGCGCAATGTGGGGCAGAGCCCGGAAAGCCTGGCCAAACAGGCCGGGTTTTCGATCCCGCCGAAAACCCGCTGCCTGGTGTCCGAAGAAACCGAAATCGGCTGGCAGCGGCCGCTCTCGGCGGAAAAGCTCAACCCGGTGCTGGCCTTCTATGAAGCGGGAAGCAGCGACATCGGCATCGACACCGCCGAAACCATCGCCAGATTCGAGGGCTGGGGCCACACCGCCATCATCCATTCCAACGATCCCCAGGCGGTGGCGGCGTTTTCGCGCATCCCCGCCGGGCGGATTCTGGTCAACACGCCGGGCATCCATGGCGGCATGGGGTTTTCGACCGATCTCGAACCCAGCTTCATGCTCGGCACCGGCACCTGGTCGGGTTCGATCACCTCTGACAACGTGACGGCGCTGCACCTCATCAACATCAAGCGCGTGGCCTACGAGAACCGGCCATGGCGCGACATCATGGACGTTTACGGAGAATGACCTTGGCCATCACCATTCGCGCGCTTCTCCAGATCGACAACCTGCAGCCCAGCTTCGCCGCCTATAACGGGGCCACGGTGCAGGGGTCCGTGCCGCTGGCCGGCGACACCATGCTGATCGGCGAATTCGCCCCGGGCAACGGCGTGTTCACGCTGATCGACCGGGCGCTGAAGGCGTCTTCCGTGGAAATCTCCACCCAGATGGTGGAGCGCGAATTCGGCTTCTTCATCCTGCGCTCGCGCTCCAACGCCGAGGTGAGCGCGGCGCGCGACGCCATTCTCGCCGAACTCGGGCAAAGCATGGGCGACCGGCTGAAGCCGGCCATCGCCTCGACCCAGGTGATCACCAGCGTCGAGCCCTACCAGGCGCAGTTGCTCAACAAATGGCGCAAGGGCGCGCTGCTGGTGCCGGGGCAGACGCTGGGCATCGTCGAATGCGCCCCTGCCGCCTATATCGCCCACGCGGTGAACGAGGCCGAAAAATCGGCCGATATCGACATCGTCGAGGTGCGCGCCGTGGGGCGCTACGGGCGCATGTTCATCTCCGGCGACGAGGACAGCGTGAAGGAAGGCATTGCGGCGGCGGTGGCGGCGGTCGAGGCGCTTGACGGGAAAGCCGGCTGATGGCGGCGCGGCGCGTCATCGGGGCGGAGCAGGTCGCCGAGGCCCGCGGCCGCGCGCGCCGGATGATCGAACTGCTGCCCGGGGACATCGTCACCTCCGAGGCCCGCGAACAGGCCGAACGCCTGAACATCGCGCTGGTCGACGGCCCGCTGGAGCGCCCGGAACCGGTGCGCACCGACGGCGCCACCGCGCAGCGCCGGGCGCTGTGGCGGCGAAGCCCGCGCTGGACGGCCCCGGGGCCGCGGATCAGCCCGCGCCCGCGGCGCCTGAAGAAGATCGCCTTCATCGGCGCCGGCGGGGTCGGGGCCAACGCCGCGCATCTGGCCGCCAACGCCGACATGGCGGATGACCTGACACTGATCGACATCGCGCCGGGGGTGGCCGAGGCCGCGGCGCTGGACCTCAATCACGCCGCGGGGGTGACGCGCACGCGCGCCCGCGCCGCGGGCGGCGCGTCGCTGTCGCTGGTGGAGGGCGCGGAGATCGTGCTGGTGAGCGCCGGCAGGGCCCGTCGTCCGGGCATGACCCGCGCCGATCTGATCGACGTCAATCGCCGGGTGATCCACGCGGCGGGCGCGGCGATCGCCGCCCATGCGCCCAGGGCGGTGGTGATCGTGGTCACCAACCCGCTCGACGAAATGACCATGGAGATGCTGCGCGCCACGGGGTTTGCGCGCAATCAGGTGCTGGGCATGGCCGGGACGCTGGATTCCAGCCGGTTCCGCAACGCGCTGGCCATGGCCGCCGGGGTCGAGCTTGCGGATGTGGAGGCGGTGACGCTGGGCGCCCATGGCGACGAGATGGCCCCGATCGTGTCGGCCTCGCGCATCAGGGGCCGGGCGCTTGACGCGTTCCTGTCGCGGGACCAGATCGCCGCCTGCGTGCGCGACGCGGTCACCGGCGGCGGGCAGGTGGTGGCGCTGAAAAAGACCGGCTCGGCGGTGATCGCCCCGGCGCATGCCTCGGTCGAACTGATGGACCACATTCGCGGCGCCCGCGCCGGGCCGGTCCCGGCGACGGTGATGCTCGACGGCGAATACGGCATCGAGGGCGTGGTGCTCGGCGTGCCCTGCCATCTGGGCAGGTCCGGCCTGATCGAGGTCGAGGAGATGCGCCTGTCCGGTGACGAACTGGCGGCGCTGAACGCGGCGGCGGCGGCGATCCGCAAGCGCTTGGCAGGGTCTTGAATGGGGGCGGGCGCATGAAAGCGGCAGGCGAACGAGCGGGACAGGACAGATGAGCGGGGCGGGGCGGGTCTACGCCGGCGGGCGGTTCGAAACCGTCGGGTCGTATGCGCGGGCGCGCCGCGTCGGGCCGTTCGTGTGGGTCGCGGGCACCACCGCCATCGAACCCACCGGGCGCCTGCATGCGCCGGGCGACGCCTACGCGCAGACCGTCTACATCCTCGGGCGCATCGAGGAGGCCCTGCGCGAGCTTGGCGCCGAGATGCGCCATGTGGTGCGCACCACCGCCTTCCTGTCGGATGTGGGCGCGGCGGGGGCGGGGTTCCTGCGCGCCCATGGCGAGGTTTTTCGCGGCGTCGATCCGGTGACCGCGGGCGTCGGCGGCGGGCTGACCACCCCGGGCATGATGGTGGAGATCCTGGCCGACGCGGTGATCCACGACGAAAACGGCAGGATTTCCTTCGATTGACCGGGGCGGGGGCGGCGCGACGGTCACGCGCATATTGACCCGTCCGTTTCAATGTGTACCGTATACTGAATACAAAAAATGGCGAAAACGCCGTTCAACCTCACAACAGGGAGCATCGCTCATGATCAGCAACATGACTGCAATCGCCAGATCGGCCGTCGCGGCGGCGACGATCGCGACGGCGGTTCTTGCCGCGTCGGCCGGTTTCGCCGAACCGGTGAAGGTCGGCTTCATCGGCTCGCTGGCCTCGGACACCGGGCGCAGCACGCTGCGCGGCGCGCAGATCGCCATCGACGAACTGAACGCCGCGGGCGGCGTGCTCGGCGGGCGCCAGATCGAACTGGTCAAGGCGGACACCGGCGAGGACGTGACCGAGGGCATCAAGGCCTATGAATACCTGGCCGAGAGCGAGGAGGTGGATTTCATCATCTCCGGCTCCATCGACGACGTGTCGCTGGGCTGGCTGCCGCGGATGACCGAATTCGGCATCCCGACGCTGGACACCTGGACCTCGTATATCGGCATCATCGACAAGCTGGTCGAGGATTACGACACCTACAAGATGTACTTCATGAACATCGCCTCGGACGAGGCGCTGGCGACCCTCTACGTCGATTTCGGCAAGGATGTGCTGGCCAAGAAGATGGGCTGGAAATCGGTGATCATCCTGCAGGAGGACACCGCGTTCGGCGGGGCCATCAACGGGCTGGTCAGCGGATTGCTGGCGCCGGAGGCCGGGATCGAGGTGCTCGACACCATCGTCTACGACGTGGCCACGGTGGATTTCTCGCCGATCTTCAACCGCGCCGTCGATAGCGGGGCGGATTTCATCTACATCATCTCCTCGGTGAATTCGCAGGTGGTGTCCTCGCAATACGTGAAGCTGCAGGTGCCGCTGGCCATGACCGGGGTCAATGTCGGCGCGCTGGGTCAGGAATACTGGGAGGACACCGGCGGCGCGGGCGGCGGCATCTCCACCCTGTCGCCGGTGCCTTCGGTGGGCTTCGCGCTTGACGACGCCTCTGCGGCCTTTGCCAAGACCTATGTGGAGCGCTACGGCGATTCCCGCCCGAAATTCCCGCATTTCAACGGCTTCAACGCCTATTGGGGGCTGAAGCAGGCCTTCGCGGCGGCCGAGGACGCCGGCGGGTTCCAGCCGCTCGATCCCTGGATCGAGGCCATGCAGAACCAGGACCTGGTGCTGAAGAAGGATGGCAAGATGTGGCTGCGCTACGGGTTCTGGAAGCCCGGCGAGATCGAGGAGCGCACCCAGCGCACCTATCCCCACAATGTCCGCTTTGACATCACCCCGCCCTATGACGACGGCGGCCCGTCCATGGTGGTGGTGCAGTGGTACGAAAACGGCGAGGCCAAGGTGATCTATCCGCCGAAATACGCCACCGGCGAATTCCAGCTGCCCTCCTGGGTCAAGAAGTGACAGCGCGCGCGCCCCGGCCCTGGCGGCGGGGCGCGCGCC